>NZ_FR896395.1:0-25481 GCF_000435155.1 Dialister sp. CAG:357
ATTTAGTTTTAGTGTTCAATTTCATTCTACAAGTTACGTTTATATTTTTACCATGTTATAATACATAAAACAATCAATATAGCCTGAAGATTGAACTTTAGTTTGTTTTGCTTGTATTAATTAGTCGTCTATGGACAGATATGAGGGATTCATATGGATAGAGAAGAACTTGATAAGCAGCTCGAACAGAACGGCAGAAAAATTCAGTTGAATAAAGATGACAAAAGTTCAGGAAGAAAGAAACTGTTTGCCCTGGCGGCAGCTTTATTGATCATAGGCGGAGCCGGTGGTTACTTCATGGGGAATTTCAGCATTGTGCCCAAGGGAAGTACTGCGGCATCCTCCAGCCAGATGTTCCAGCAAACTCCTGATAAGAACAAGGAACTGCCGGCGGTCAGGAATACTGCGATTGTTCAGGCTGTCAAAGAAGTTGGCCCGGCAGTTGTCGGGATTACGACAAAAGTGTATGACAGGGATATATTCAACCGCCGCGTCGAGGTAGGAACAAGTGTCGGTTCCGGAGTTATTTTTGATAAAAAGGGATATATTGTTACCAACAACCATGTCGTTTCGGGAAGCAAGGATGTAAACGTATCGCTTTCTAATGGCAAGACGGTATCAGGAACTGTTATAGGCACCGATCCGGCCACGGATCTTGCCGTCGTGAAGATTGATGGCAGCGATGATCTTCCCGTTGCAAGTTTTGGCGATTCAGATAATCTGCAGGTTGGTGAAACCGCTATTGCCATAGGCAATCCTTTAGGACTTGAATTCCAGGGGACGGTAACCGTTGGCGTAATCAGTGCCCTGAACAGGAGCCTTGATGATGTTGACCAGAGATTTAAATTGATTCAGACGGATGCCGCAATCAATCCGGGCAATTCCGGAGGCGCTTTAGTGACGGCAGACGGCAAGGTAGTGGGAATCAATAGTGCGAAGATTTCCAAGGAGGGAATCGAGGGAATGGGATTTGCTATTCCGATTAACCAGGTAAAGGGCATCGTGCAGCAGCTGATTGAACACGGGAAGGTTATTCGTGCTTATCTTGGCGTTTATGCTGCTGATAAAGACATAGCTATGAGGTATGGATATACATGGAACAATGAAAACGGCGTCCTTGTTATGAAAGTTGCCGAAAACAGCCCATTGAGCCTTACGAACGTAAAACCGGGAGATTACATCCTGGCAATCGATGGCAAGAAGATCAGTTCAGTAAAGGAAATGAGGGATATTCTTGACGGACATCAGCCCGGGGACCGCATCAGCCTTACGTATTCACATAATGGCAGGGAGACGAATACAGACGTGCTTCTTTCCTCTGCTCCGGGGAACAACTCATGAAAATAACGATACTTGCTGTAGGAAAAATCAAGGAGAAATGGATGCGGGCAGGCATTCAGGAATATGTGAAGCGCCTGACACCATTTTCAAAATGGGAGGAATTAGAGCAGAATGAAGTGAAGATGCCTGATAACTGCTCTCCCGTCATGAAAGAAAAAATATTGATGGAAGAAGGAGAAAGCCTTCTTAAACACATTCGTGATGAAGATTACCTGATCCTTCTTGATTTAAAAGGAAAAGAAATGACTTCCGAGGAATTTGCGGGCTGCCTGAATGATAAGATGCTCACGGGGACCAATCACTTCTATTTTATGATCGGCGGTCCCTGCGGGAATGGAGAAAATATACGGAAGCGTGCAAATCTGCGCATATCATTTGGCAAAATGACATTGACGCATCAGATGGCAAGACTGATACTCTCCGAGCAGATTTACAGAGCCATGAAAATTATTCACAACCAGCATTATCATTTGTAATCGATAATCTGAAAACAAAAGATAAAATTAATTGCGGCTTTATTTAAAATTGGATAAAATAATATAGAAGGGAAGTAATAATAGATTTAGACTTTATTTTGAAAGGAAGGGGTTATGATGGCCAGGTCACTAAAAGCAAAGGATTTTATGACCAATTATGTATTTACCGTCTCTCCTGACATAACTGTACACGAACTGGTCGGGCTTTTTATTACACATCCGGTCAGTGCGATTCCAGTAGTTGGGGAAGATAATGAATTGTTGGGAATCGTTTCAGAAGGAGATCTTCTTTACAAGAAGGTTCGTCCACAGATTCCTCAGTATGTAGATGTACTGGGCGGAAATCTTTATTACTATGGTTTCGGGCGGTATGAAAAATCCTTCAGGAAACTGCTCGCAACGACTGCATCTGAAATCATGACAAGAGATGTGCGTTGTGTAACACCTGACACCGACATGGATATCATTACGACGCTCATGGTCGATGAACATTTGAAGACTGTGCCGGTTGTGGAAAAACCTAAGAAAGATATCAAGGTCAAAGGAGCCAAAGTGCCGGTTAGACTGGTCGGCATTATAACCAGACATGATATACTTGGCGCTATAGCCGCTATTGAGGCAGAAGAAGCCCTGAAGGAAATAGGCAAAGACAAGGGCGCTGAGAAATCAGATAACGGCAGCAATGCCAATGATAAGGAAAAATAACAAGCAATGAAATGAAGGCTGCAGATTTATGATCTGCGGTCTTTATTTCTTTATTGAGGATTTCCGAGTTTCCCAATAAATAGTATAATAAAAGAAGCGTTTATATGATAAAATAAATTGCTTGGGAAAGAACATATGGGGGATAAAGGGGAATTCTATAATGTTCAGATACATTGTTTCGGCTTTGAGCCAATTGCACAGGGGCGTACTGATCTGCGGTGGCTTTGCCTTGTTCATGGCTTTCGGCGCGCTTTTGCTGATGCTCCCCTTTTCTACAACGGGAAATGCTGAGGTCAGCTTTGTTGATGCGCTGTTCATGTCTGTAAGCGTTGTCAGCGTTACGGGAATGTCCATGTTTGATGTACGGACAGATTTCACTATATTCGGACAACTTGTGATATTATTCCTTATGCAGGTCGGCGGCCTTGGCATCATGACTATCATGGCGATGGTAGGGATATCGACGGGACGCAAGATCCGCCTTCAGGAACGTTTGCTCATCAGAGATTCGTTCAACCTGCAAACACCGTCAGGGATGGTTATGCTCGTGCGTAAAATCATATTCATGACACTCCTGGTTGAGTTTATCTCGGGGACACTTCTGGCAGTCTATTTTTATTTCAAATTTGGGCCCATGGGTATCTATCTTGGATACTGGCATGCCGTATCTGCATTTACCAACTGCGGGCTGGATATTATGGGAGCCAATGCAGGATTTGCCAAAATGGCTGCGGATCCCTTTGTCAGTACAGTTATTGTCGTAACGATGTTCCTTGGAGGCGTCGGATTCATGGCGGCGGATGACTTCCTTAGACACAGGAGCTGGTCCGGGCTGTCCTTGAACAGCAAGCTTATTTTCCTGATGGAAGCAATCCTGATTCCGCTTGGAACGATTATATTTTATAATCTGGAAGGAAATAATCCGGAGACCCTTGGCGGACTTTCTACCATGGAGAAATGGCAGAGCGCAGTATTAATGTCAGTTTCATCCAGATTGGGCGGATTTGCTGTTTTTGATATACATTCCATGCTTGATCAAACTGTCCTTCTGGTTATGATGTTCATGTTTATCGGGGCAGCTCCCGTATCGACGGGAGGCGGCATACGTACGACAACGATCGGACTGCTTTTCTTATCACTTTATGCCTGGATAAGAGGCAAAAAAGATGTTGTTATTTTTCATAAGCATGTAGATCCGGACTGTCTCGTCAAAGCATCGAATGTCTTTACTCTTGCAGTGGTGATCACGTTTATTACTGCTTTTCTCGTATTTGCTTTTGAGCCGATGAGCTTTGACTTTGAAGATGTCATGTTTGAAGCTGTCTCGGCTTTCAGTACTGTGGGTTTCAGCATGGGGCTTACTGGCGAGTGGAACACACCGTGCAAGATTGTACTGATGATAGCCATGTATATAGGCAGAATTGGCGTCATGACACTGGCAATTACATTTGCCAGCCATCACAGCCGCCAGCTTAAATATCCTAAAGAAAATATAATTGTGGGATGAGGATTATAAGATATGGGACGCAAATTACAGTTTTTTGTTGCAGGACTTGGCCGCTTTGGAGAGAGTGTCGCTGTAACACTGGAAAAAATGGGCTATGATGTAATGGCCATGGATATTGCAGAAGATGTAGTGCAGGATTTATCTGACACATTGGGTTATGTAGTTTGTGCCGACTGCTCAGACGAGAAAAACCTGACTGCTATAGGAGCAGGGAATGCAGATGTAGCAGTTGTAGCAGTAGGGGAACTATCTGCAAGCCTTATGACGACGCTTCTTCTGAAGGATATGGGTGTCAAGAAAATCGTTGTAAAAGCGTTGGACCCATTGCATGGCAAGATGCTCCAGAAGATCGGCGCAGACAAAGTTATATATTCCGAAAAAGAAATGGGCGTCAGGGTAGCACACAATCTGATTTCGCCAGGCATCGTCGATTACATTGAAATGGAAGACAATATCACGATTCTTTCCATTCATGTCCCTCAGGACTGGATTGGAAAGAGCTTAATAGATATAGATGTAAGAAAGAAATATAATATAACAGTTGTTGCAATCAAGAGGAAAGGGGAAATGTTCGTCAATCCTCATCCGGATATGAAAATGGATGTAGAGGATATGCTTGTCATTTTAGGGGATTCCGAGAGTGTTAAACGCGTAACAGCAACATTGGGGCAATAGATTTTCTTGAAATCACATATAATATTTGCTATGCTATGATACGTGTAATCTAAAAAAATATATGAACTCTGCTCCACTGGCAATACGTACCTGTTTTTTTAGGAAAATATTTTGCGGGTGGGATAAAAGGCAGATTTGTCTGGAACTGATTGAAATTATGGTTAATAAGTTCGTATTTAAAGTACAGGAGTGATTCCGCTTGGAAAAATTAGTGATTCATGGGGGAAAGACCCTTCATGGGAATGTGCGCGTTTCGAGTGCTAAAAACGCAGTTTTACCTATTATTGTTGCAACGCTTCTGCCGGAAACACCTGCATCGATCGTAGATGCGCCTAATTTGGATGATGTTTTTACTATCTGCAGTGTTTTGGAATCGCTGGGAGTAAAAGTTAAAAAAGAAGACAATGTCCTGACATTCGATTCCTCCTTATTAAATAAGACAGAAGCTTCCTATGAACTGATGAGCAAAATGAGAGCGTCCTTCCTGATCATGGGACCGCTTTTAGCAAAGATGGGACATGCGAAAATCGCTCTTCCCGGCGGATGCATGATTGGAAGCCGGCCGATTGACCTGCATCTTAAAGCCTTTGAAGCTATGGGTGCTGAAATCAATATCGGAAATGGTTTTGTAGAAAGCTATGCGCCGCATGGTCTGAAAGGGACTACGATTTACCTGGATTTCCCAAGCGTTGGCGCCACTGAAAATATTCTGATGGCTGCGGCAACGGCTGAGGGACGGACTGTTATTGAAAATGCAGCAGAAGAACCGGAAATCGTCGATCTTGTTACATTCCTCAATTCCATGGGTGCCAACATTAAAGGTGCCGGGACTAATATCATCCGTATTGAAGGCGTCCAGAAACTGGAAGGCGTTTCCCATACAGTGATCCCTGACCGCATCGAGGCCGGTACATTCATGATCGCTGCTGCTATGGCAGGCGGCGATGTTGTCATAGAAAATGTCCTGACAGAACATTTGAAGCCGCTTCTTGCCAAGCTGAATGAAGCAGGCGTTAAAGTGACAAAGGAAATTGACAGTGTCCGCGTCGTTAGTGATGGAAAGATCAGATCTACTGACATAAAGACACTTCCTTATCCTGGTTTTCCGACTGATCTGCAGGCCCAGTTCATGGCTTTAATGACAATAGGAAACGGAATCAGCAAAATTACTGAAACTGTCTTTGAAAACCGTTTCATGCATGTCGGTGAGCTCCAGCGCATGGGAGCATCCATTCAGGTGGAAGGCCGCTGCGCTATCGTTCAGGGCGTTCCTTTCCTGACAGGAGCTTTTGTGCGTGCAACAGATCTCAGAGCAGGTGCAGCCCTGACATTAGCGGGATTGGCAGCCCATGGAGAAACAGAGATCGGGGAACTGCATCATATTGATCGCGGCTATGATCATTTGGTTGAAAAATTACAGGGATTAGGAGCAGATATCATCCGTGTCGACAAAGACTGAAAGTACGGAAGAAATAAAAAAGGATAATTCCGGTCAAAGTTCGCTGATGGACTGGATCGGCTCATTCGGCGCAGAAGATATAGGGGTAGACATTGGTACTTCCAATATTGTTCTTTATGTAAAGCATAAAGGCCTTATATTTTCTGAAGCTTCCGTTTTAGCGCGCAATGAGATCACTCATGAATACTTTGCATTTGGCACTAAGGCAGAAGAAATGGAAGGAAAGGCTCCCCGTGAGATCAGTATCATCCGTCCGCTGCGCAATGGTGCGATTATTGATTATAACGGTGCTGCATACCTTCTAAACTCCATCGTCAATAAATCATACCTGAAGAGCATGTTTTTCCATCCACGCCTCATTATGTGTGTCTCTGACGGGATTAACAGTGTTCAGAGGAGAGCTCTTCTGGAAGCTGCTGTTGCCATGGGAGCAAGGAAGACTGTGCTGATTGACCAGCCGCTGGCAGCAATGATGGGGATGAATGGATCAGGAAAGACGCCTGAAGGGACAATGTTTGTAGATGTCGGAGGCGGATCTACGAAGGTATCCGTACTTTCACCGCGCGGAATCGTTGCCAGCCAGTTCTCTACGAGATCGGGAATCAAGATGGATCAGGCCATCATGAACCTGGTAAAAGAGAAATATCATGTCCGCATTGGCAGAAAAGAAGCAGAATCTTTGAAAATCGCCTTGGGAGCACAGTGGGATCTGGAGCAGACTCCGAGGATTTCTGAAACATTCGGACTTTCACTGGTATCCGGACTTCCTGTCAAGATTGCAGTGACTGGAGAAGACATTGCAAGCGCTGTCAATCCAATTCTTTATGATATCTTCAAGTGCATCAGGGATGTCATCCAGCGTACGCCGCCAGCCATTTTGGCCGATATCAGAGAACATGGCATCAAACTCATTGGCGGAGGCTCGCAGCTGAAGGGACTCGATATACTCATTTCCAAAATAGCGGGTTTCCGGGCATATGTTGTGGAAAGGCCTAATTATATTAATGCTGTCGGGGCAGGCAAATCTTTAGATTATATTAATGAATTCAGAGATTCGCTTCAGGATCTTCATTGATACGTCATTATATGAAAAGGAGATATGGAAAATATTCCATATCTTTTTTGCATATGCAACGCGTTTTTTGATGACATCATGTTAAGCTAAATACTGCAAGGATTTTAAATTGATGTGTGTTTTACGATAAAAGATGGTAAAATAAAAAGAATAATACATATAATGGATAATGAAAGCATTCTGATAAGAAGGGTGAGCAATCATGAAATTAAATAAAAAAGCAGGAATCCTTTCTATGCTGATTTTTGCAGGCGCAGCTTGTCCTGCTGTTTTCGCAGAACAAGTTCCTCAGAGCTCTGTCTTAAGCGGCGTTGTCACTTCTGTTGTGGAAGAAAATGCCGTTGTCAAGGAAGGACAGGTTATTGTAACGGTCGATTCACTTGTCGGACCGGTTCCGGCCGCAAGGGCGGATGCTGATGGTGTTGTGCGGAAAGTCTTGGTAGTCAAAGGACAGAGAATTGATAAACAGCAGGCAGTTGCTGTTATCGATACTAATAAGAATTAATGATAAGGGAAAATAATAAGCGATGCTGAAAAATAAACTGAAAAATCTCGCGCTGGCAGTGCTTCTGGCACTTTCCGGCATGGGTCAGGCTTATGCAGCACAGGAATTTCTGCCGGTTTCAGACGTGCAGGAAGGAATGCACGGATATGCTAAGACTGTTGTTCACGGAAGACAAATTGATACCTTCGATGTGGAAGTTCTGGGCATACTCAAGCATAAAGGGGCTTCGGGCGGAGATTTAGTATTAGTGAAGGTTTCAGGGCCTGTCATTGACAAGACGAACGGGATTGCCCAGGGGATGAGCGGGAGTCCTGTTTATATAAACGGCAAACTTTTAGGTGCCATATCATATGGCTTTCCGCAGTCTAACGGCCGGATAGGAATGGTTACACCGATTTCTGATATGATCCGCCTGTGGACCATTAATGATACGGATCAAAACACTAGTGATCATCCGGATACGAATGGTTTTGTGGCTTTGGATACGCCGCTTATGGCAGAAGGATATACTGGAAGCGGGCTGGAATTCCTTACGGAAAAAATGAAGGAATTCAATATGGTGCCATATTCTTCCGTCTCGGTCCAAAATGATGATGCGCCTTATCCTCTTGAAGCCGGCGGTTCCGTCGCTGCGACTTTAGTAACAGGCGACTTAAGGCTGGGAGCTGTAGGGACTGTTACCTATGTAGATGGGAACCACATGATCGCATTCGGACATCCATTTCTTGATAAGGGAAGTTCCGGCTACTTCATGCACAATGCATACATACTCACTATTGTGCCAAGCCATAATATTCCGTTCAAACTGGGATCTGTAGGAGCGGAAATCGGCGTAGTCAATCAGGACCGCGGTGCAGGGATCAGCGGGGTAAGCGGTATCACTCCGGATTCCGTGCGCCTTCATTCCAATGTTCTTGATCTGGATCTCAACAGGAGCACGGACTTTAATGTACGCATGATTCAGAATGAATCCATGCTTCCTGCGCTGACTGCAACATCTGCCTATAATGCCATAAGCAGGACAATGGACAGAAAAGGGCAGGGAACTGTTACTGTAAACTATACGCTGTTTCCTAAAGACCTGAATAAAAAGGCTTTTACAAGAAGCAACATGTTCTGGTCAGCGAATGAGGCTGCGGAGAAGAGTGTTGATGAAATTTATAATGTAGTCAAGCTTCTTGAACAGAACAGGTTTGAAAAGTATGAACTTCGAGATATCAATGTAGACATGAAGGTGACCTCCGAAAGGAAAACAGCGCAGCTTTTAGATGCATCTGCTTATCCGATGGTCGTCAGCCCAGGTGATACGATCCATATCCGTGTCAGGCTCCAGCCATACAGGGGAGAGGTTTTCTATAAAGAGATGTCATTTACCGTTCCATCCGACCAGCCGCTTGGAGACATGATTCTTGAAGTACGAGGCGGCGGCGTGATTCCGCTTCCGTACCTTCTTCAGCAGCAGCAGTATAATCTGACGGATGAAGTTCTTGACCGTGTGCGTGTGTATAAAGATTTCAACGATCTTTTCGACAAACTGCAGAAAGAAGACCAGAATAACCAGATCGTCGCTGAAATTCTGGATCCTTCAGTCAGCACAATTAATAACAAGACATCATCTTCAAAAACCAAGGCAGAAATTACTGACCGGGATGATTCGGATGTTCCTGATTACCTGAAAGGCAGAAAAGGAAACGGCGCAGATCATGGCGATATGAGCAAGGAGACAGCCAAGAGCTCTGTGCTGACCGATTATGTCATATATGGAGACGGGCAGTTTACTTTCAAAGTAACTACGCCTGAAGATAGAGACCGTAAGCTGAAAATCCTTATCAAGAATTCAAAGGAAAAAGGTATTGAGAAGATGGACAGCAGTGCGCTGCAGACATCCGAGAAAAAAGCATCGGACAAGACTTCAGAACCTGCTTCTGATAAGAGCGCAGGCAAGGACAAAGCCTGATGAAGTCAAAATTATTTATGCAAACCGCAGCTATTGGATAACTACTTATCCCACGGCATAGACTGCCGGGGAAATATAAATTTTTGAAGGGGGCTCCACATGGCATTTATTGAATCTTTGGGAAGACAAACGATCAGTATATTTCACCAATTAGGGGCCATTATCCTTTTATTGATTGCGGCGGTAAAGGAAATAGGCACGATTCGTAGCAGGGAAACATTTAAGCAGTGCTTGTCCCTCGGTGTTTTGTCATTTCCGATTGTTGCACTGACGCTTTTATTTACGGGCATGGTACTTTCGGTACAGATTGCAGGAGAGCTTACAAAATACGGGGCTGATTTTACTGTCGGGGCTATTGTTGCTATCGGTATAGGCCGTGAATTAGGCCCGGTTCTTTGCGGTGTTGTGCTTGCCGGCAGAGTCGGTGCT
Source organism: Dialister sp. CAG:357 (assembly GCF_000435155.1). Classification (NCBI taxonomy): domain Bacteria; kingdom Bacillati; phylum Bacillota; class Negativicutes; order Veillonellales; family Veillonellaceae; genus Dialister; species Dialister sp. CAG:357. The sequence goes on from NZ_FR896395.1 coordinate 10,130, forward strand.
GCTATTACTGCGGAGATCGGCACAATGCGCGTTACCGAGCAGATTGATGCCCTGCGGTGCATGGCTGTAAGCCCGATCGGCTACCTTGTCGTTCCCAGGCTTGTTGCATGTATGGCAATGCTTCCCATCCTGAATGTTTTTGGCGTTGTAATCGGTGTCGGCGGCGGAATGATTGTAGCCTCCCTTTCACACGGAGTGTCTTCCTATGTTTTTATGCACTCGATTCGTGTATTCTGCGTTCCGTCTGATTTATATATCGGTGTTATAAAATCCATCATATTTGGAATGATTGTCGCTTTGGTCGGATGCGACCGCGGGATGACCTGTACTGCCGGTGCAGAAGGCGTAGGCAAAGCAACGACGCAGTCCGTCGTTTATTCCATAATTATGCTCTTTGCTGCAAATTATATTCTTTCATCTATACTGTTCTGAGGCGCATATGATTGATATTATTAATGTCGAGCAGACTTTCGGCGACAGAAGAATTCTGAAAAATGTAAATTTGCAGATCAATAAGGGAGAGACGATGGTTATCCTTGGTGCCTCCGGCTCAGGAAAATCTACACTACTCAAGATGATGATAGGGCTTTTGAAGCCAACATCAGGCAAAATATTGATCGATGGCAGAGATATAACAAAGATGCCTGAAACAGAGCTCAATGAACAGCGGAAACATATGGGCATGGTTTTCCAGTATTCAGCACTGTTTGACTCCATGAATGTCAAAGAAAACATTGCATTTGGACTGAGGATGCATACAAAACTGTCAGAGCCTGAGATTGATCAGGCGGTCAAGGAAAAACTCCATCTTGTGGGACTGGATGGAACAGAAGAACTGATGCCGTCAAACCTGTCCGGAGGCATGAAGAAACGTATAGGGCTGGCAAGAGCCATTGTCCTTGAACCGGAAATCATTTTGTATGACGAACCGACAGCGGGCCTTGATCCCATTCGTTCAACGGATATAAGTTTATTGATAAGAAATATGCAGGAAAAGCTGCATGTTACAAGTGTTGTAGTAACACATGATTTAAAGTCAGCGGAGCTTATAGCTGACAGGATGGCGTTTCTTTATGAAGGATCTTTCCTTGAAATCGGAAAACCTTCTGTGCTTTACCAGTCAAAAGATGCGAGAATAAAACAATTCATGAATGGATTGCCGTCGTCGCCGGATATAGAGAAAGAGGGGGATGAATGATGAAGTGGACAACTGAGGCGAAAGTAGGGGCTTTTTCGCTCGCCGGAATCATTTTGTTTACAATAATCATTGTTCATTTAAGCACTCTGGTTATTTTTGGCAGAAGCGGTTTTCTTGTAACAGGCTATTTTAAAGAAGCGGAAGGCATCGAAAAAGGAAACCCGATCCATTATGCTGGCGTAGAAGTCGGCATGGTCGACAACATTGCAGTTAAAAACGGTGAAGCGGTATTATCGCTGCGCTTCTATAATGATGCCAAGATTCCTAAGGATGCTGAGTTTACCATTCAAACCAGCAGCGTCATGGGCGGAAGATTCATTAAGGTTTCCGGAGGCCATCAGGACCGCGGATATCTCCAGAACGGCATGACCATAGAAGGTGTTGCCAGCCCGGGAATTGACCAGGCGATGGATAAAATGGATAAGCTGATCAATTCAGCGCAGACAATGCTGAACGGCATCAATGAAATTGTTGCGGATCCTAATGCGCAGAGAAATGTAAAGAACAGTATCAGTAATTTCGACGCCATTTCCCAGAATCTTGCCATTTTGACATCCCAGGGCATACAGACCGCTTCAGAAATTCAAGAAATTACGGGCCAGATCAACTCGATGCTCAAGCAGTTCAATGGAGATGGGAAAGCGGCTGCTGACGCCAGGGCAATCATGGATAATCTAGTAGTTACATCGGAAAATGCCAGGGAAATATCTGGAAATGCAAAGAACATATCTGGTAAAATTAATAATATAATGAATGGAAATGCAGATTTAGGTATGTCTGTTTCCGGGGAATTGTTATATAATACTAAGAAAGACGATTTCTCACCAAACATTTTCCTGAAAGCAGGCAAAGATTCTTACGGTCTGTTCGGGATAGAATCTGTTGGGAATGATCCTGTCTATGATGCCATGTTTGGAAGAATGAAGGGAATTTACGGAGTACATGCGGGAATAATCCGCAATAAACTCGGTATTGGTGCAGATTATGAAAAGAAAAAATGGAAATTCTCCGCCGATCTATTCGATCCGAACGACCTGGCTCTTCGTATACGCGGGACTTATGACTTAGGCGATAACGTTTTCGTCATCGGCCAGTCCATACTTCCTCATAGCAAAACCGGAGGAGGAGAATATTTAGGACTTGGATATAACTACTGATAAAAAATGAGTCTTAGAAGGGATGGAAATATATGAATAAATTTACCTACCATGTGTTACTTACATCAGTTCTGCTTGCGCTTTCTGTTGGAGCAAATGCAGAAGCAAAGGCTGCTCCTACAAGATTGACAACCGATCCTGCAATTACAGAAAAAGCGATTGCGGCGCAGATGAATCAGGTAAATTCAGAAAATAATGTTAATTTCAACAATATGCTTCTTCAGAAGAATTTAGGAGATTCCATTGCAGAGACGGCAGCTCCCAAAGCATCTGCTTTGGATATCGATCTCCGTGGGGCAGTGACACTGGCAATCCAGAACAATCGTGATATCACTATTGCTGAACTGCAGAGAAGAGAAGCTGAAGCGGATGTCAGTGCTGCAGCAGCTGGCAAAAATCCGTCACTCTCGAATACATGGAGCGCATCCAGAACAAAAGCCAAAGGACAGACTGGCAGCTATGGAATCGATAACAGCTTTGGCAACGGGCTGAAGGTTACCTGGCCGATCTGGACGGGCGGTTCTGTTGAGAGCGCAATCAATGCGGCAAGGTATGCTAAGAATATTTCTGACCTTGAAGTTTACAAGACTGAAGCTGCTACAAAGCTTTCTGCCGTCAAGGCATATTACAATTATCTGGAAGCTATCAAGCTTGCAGAAGTACAGCATGAATCAGTCAGCGATTACCAGAGCCATCTGACCAACGTACAGCAGCAGTTTGATGCAGGTGTTGTTGCAAAGCTTGACGTATTGACCTCCAATGTATCCCTGGCAAATGCAAAACAGGCAAGTATTGCAGCGGATAATACAAGAGATGTTGCTGAAGCAAACCTGAATAACATTATGCGTATTCCAATGAATACGAAGATCAATGCTTTGGATAAGGATTTCCCGGAACCTGAATTCGACATTACCATGGATCAGGCGATCCTTCTGGCACAGAAATACAGATGGGAACTGGTTGAAGCAGATTATCAGGTAAGAGTAGCTAATGAGAATCTGAGAAGTGCCAAGGCCGGTTATATGCCGACTGTAGCAGTAAACAGCGGATATAATTGGAAAGATTCTGATTTCCCGGGATTTGCCAATAAAGGATGGAGCATTGGCGGCTCCGTAAGCTGGCCGATCTGGGACGGCGGTGCAACTCAGGCTGCTATCAAGAAGGCAGAAGCAGGAGTTAAGGTTGCGCAGGAGCAGCTTCTGCAGTCCAGAGAAAGCGTCGAACTTGAAGTAAGACAGGATTATCTGAATATTCTGGCTGCTAAAGAGCAGATCCGTGCGACCGAAGCTTTCGTTGCTGAAGCTGAAGAAGCTTACAAGATTGCTGCGGTAAGATACAGCAGCGGCGTTGGTACGAACCTTGATGTACTGGATGCAGAACTGCAGCTGAGTACAGCTCGTACAAACTATATCAGCGCTTTGTACAACTACAATATCGGTCTGGCAACTTTGGAAAATGCAATGGGAATTCCTGCTGTTATCCATCCAGAGTTTGCTGCAGGCAGCGAAAATAAATAATACACGAAAATTTTCAAAATATATGAACTGGTAGGGAGCAGACTTTGAATAAAAGCAGAATCAAGTGGTGGCTGAACGGAATTGCCGCATTCATCTTTGTGGCAATCTGTTTCGTCTACTTACTAATACGGCCAATAATTGTACAGAACTTGGATCCTGTGCTGCACGAAAAGATTGGAGCCAGAGTAAATGGCACCATATCCTGGGAGCAGCTGGATCTCGATCCGGGTTATAATCTTCAATTCGCCGGTCTGGAATTGAAAGATAATAACGGGGATACTGTATTAAAGTCGTCCTATTTGACGATTGGATGGACAGTATCTTCTCTGTATGATTACCTGGTACATGATTCCGGCGTTGCATCCTTTGTTAAAAGTGTAACTGTTGAAGATCCTGAAGTCGATCTTCGTCAGGGGCAAGATAATTCCTGGAACATTCAGGATATTCTTAAACCGTCTGATGACACCAACAGCGGGACATTTACAGGAAAAGTGGCAATCAAAAACGGAACCATTGCCGTAAATACCGCTAATTCCGATCGCTATGTCTTCAATGATTTAAAGGGAAATTTTGATTGGAATAAAGATCAGAAAATCCATGGATCTTTCAACGGAACATTTATTGATAATCCTTTTAATGGAACGCTTAAGTATACTGATGAGTATAATCTGGAAGTAGATTTGAAAGCTGACAGCATTTCACTGAAGTCACTGCAGCCTTTATTGAATCAATTTCCTGACTTAAGCAAGAAAATAGAATTAAAAAATGGTACAGGAGAAGCGACGAGTGCAAAGATTTGGAGAAGTGATGGCGCTGTGGCTTACCACGTAAAAGGCCATTTTAATAATGCTGCTCTGAGCTATGAAAACTACATTCTGGCTGATGGAGCAGCTTTTTTTGATATTTATGATGGAGAAGCATCCTTTTCTGATGTTTCAGCAAAGATCAATGGACAAAATATTTCTGGCGATGCCAGAATTAACTGGAATCTGCCGGAGATCATGCTTCAAAGTAATCTGAATTTCCATGGATTTGAAATCGAAAAGGTCCTGCCGGACGAGCAGATCCGCGGGGCATTGACAGGAAGCATGCTTGTATCGGGTACTCTGAAAAATCCATATGTGTCCGGCGACGTCGTTTTGAAAAACGGCGGATATCAGGATATGGATATCTATTTGGCCAAAGCTAAGTTTATCTATGGGGACGACGGGATCATCATTCCTTCTCTGGAAGCAAAAACAAGTGCAGGGGAAATTACCGGGGACGGCAGATATGATCTTACCTCTGGTGCATTTAACGGAGAGGCTGTAGTTACTGATTTGTCCCTTGGAAATATTCCTGCTGATATTGGAGCTTTCGGAATATTGAATGGCAGTGTTGAAGCTGCCGGAAACTATAAAGACGGCGCTTTCTCTTTAAATAAAGGATCTTTTGTAGGAAAAGGGGAAGGTCTTTCGTACACTGATTATTCAGCCGGCAATGTGTCCGGATTTGGAAGTTATGACAGCGGAAATTGGAATTTTACCGGCTATGCCAGAGATATGTCTGCTAAGGGCGTCCATGTAGATACGCTTTCCGGCAATACAGAAAGTACTAATGGCGTTACGAATATCTCCTATGTGACGGGAACCATGGGAAATGGTGCATTTACTGCTTCCGGCGTTTATTCTGATCAGGGAATGAATATCAAGGCTGAAGCAGGAAATATTGATATGGGACAGTTTCCCGGATTAGCAGGTATCCCTGTCAGCGGCACAGCTTCATTGACTGCAGATATTCATGGTACTCCTCAGCAGCCTCAGGCCGATGTTATATTCAATGCATCTGATGGAGCAATCAAAGGAGCTGCATTCAATACACTGAAGGGAAGGCTTACTGCGGATGAGAAGACACTGACCATCTCTGATGCAAAATGGACAGGTGACAGCGAGAATCATACGGTCAAGGGTACTATAGGCATGGCAGAACCGCATAATTTGAATTTAAGCATCAAAACGGAAAAGAGCCGTATAGAAGATCTGCTCAGGCTGGCCCAGCTCGATTACCCGGTTACAGGCTGGATAGAAAACGATATGTCTGTTTCCGGAGATGTCGATCACCCTGTTGTAAAGGGGAATTTCCTGGCCTGGGATGGATCCATCAAGGGGGAACTCTTCCAGAGTATCTCCGCAGGATATGACTATGATTCTTCAGGCCTCAAACTTTCTAACGGCCTGGCTTATATCTATGACGGCACAGCTATGGTCAATGGCGTAGTAAGGCCGGATGGTCTTGATCTTCAGACGTCCTTTAATGATATCAGTATTGAAAGAATGCTGCCGCAGAGTGGAATTACAGGCAAGGTATCGCTCTTAGGCAGAGTGAAGGGCACGATGGATAATCCGCAGTTCGACGGAACGGCAGCAAGCCGTGAGATCCATGTAGGAGGAAGCGTCGTCAGAGTGGTTTCCACAGGCGTCCACTACAGGGATCATGTCGTGACTTTGGATGAAGGCTCGTTCAGGCAGCAGGGCGGCAGTTTCACTTGGAAAGGGAATTACAACGTAGAAAACAGTTCGATTGACGGAACGTTGAAATTTGACAACTGGAATGCAAAAGAAATCCTGCGTATGCTCAAAGTGACCTCGGATGCTGTTGATATTCCTGTAGAAGGCGGTATGCGTATCAGCGGTACGTTAGACAATCCGAGTGTGGATTTCAAAGCCAATATTCTCGGAGGCCATCTGGGTGCGACAAGTGTAGGTGATGGGGTAATAGACTTCTCCTATATGAATAAAGCACTGTCCATAAGAAAAATGAATATTCCTGTTGGAAACGGCGTGCTTGCTGCCCAGGGGGGAATGAACAGCCAGGGTGATCTGGATATCCAGTTTGCCGCCCGCGATATGGATGTATCCTGGATTCCTTCAGCGCTTAATAAGAAAGACGTTAAAATAGGCGGGACACTGACAGCAGGTGTTTATCTGTCAGGAAATAAGACCAAGCCTGTTGCTGATATTTCCATCGGCGTCGATCATCCAAGCTATGGTGATATCTCATTCGATGATTTCTCGCTTATGGCCAATATGAGCGACAATGTATTTACACTGCAGAATGCACTTATTACCAGAGATGCGTACAAGGCAAGCATGAAAGGTACGATCCCCGGGGCAATGTTTGGCCTCCCGGTCGTTTCGGATGTTCCGATTGATCTGGATATCAATCTTGACCATGCAGATATGAATATACTGGCATTGTTCTCTAAAGCCGTTACTTCAGCAAATGGACCGATCAAGGGCCATCTGAAAGTAACCGGAGCGTATAATGACCCAATGATCTTTGGCGGCGTCACTATAAAGGATGGATCGTTTACGCTGGCAACAATGTCCGAACCTATCAGCCCGTTCAACTTGAATCTTGCCTTTAATGGCAAGACGGCAGATGCTGATATGAGTGCTGTATTTGGCGGCGGACAGGCAAGTGCCAAAGGCAGCGTAAACTGGAATAATGCGGCTATTACAGGATACAGCGGAGAAGCACATATTCACACGCCTTCTATAAAATCGACGTATTACAAGGGAGCCCTTGATGGTGACTTTACGCTGGGCGAAGTGTTCGGCCAGATGGGCATCAGCGGAAACTTAAATATCCATGATGCCGTTATAGATGTTCCATTTGCTTTATTGGGAAGTTCAGGCAGTACGACGATGAATATGCTGACAAAAGTTGATGTCAGTGTCGGCGATAATGTAAGGCTTTACAATAGTCTCCTGTACGATATGCTGATTAGAGGAAACGTCAGTGTCATGGGTCCGGTCAAAGCACCGGTTGTGACAGGGCGTGTCAATGTGGAAAAAGGTGATGTAAGGATCAATACGACTGACTTCAGAGCAGATCAGGCCAGTGCTATCTGGGGCGGTGAGCCCGGATCTCTGATTCCTGTCATTCGTGCAAATGCAGTTACTAAAGTCGGTCATTATAATATAACAGCTGAACTCGAAGGACCGGCAACGGAAATGACTACCGTATTCCACAGTGATCCGTATCTGTCGGATTCACAAATCCTGATGCTTCTGACTCTGCATCAGAATCCGGACAATGACAGCAGCGGTGCCATGGAAGGCGCACTGTTCAATGCAGGGCTGACAATGATCTTCGGAAACGGAGTGCAGGATTTCCTGCAGGATAAGATAGGCCTTGACCTTATCAGCATTACCTCGAGCCTGACTGATTATTATGATAGTATCAACGATAACAACGATAATTACTATTACATAAAGATCGGGAAGTATATATTTAACGACTTTATGCTTACTGCTACGATGGGTGTCAACAATGATGAAAAGAGCGTAGGATTCCATTATGATCTCAATTCGCGTATAGGGCTTTCATCGTGGTATAATAGTAACCATGACAGTTATATTGGAACTGACTGGAGCTTTAAATTCTAGTATGACAGCTCCGCTTCATAGGAATCAGTTTGGGGTATTAATGAAAGTATGGGAGGCAGTCTGCCTTGCAGCAAATAGCAGTAAATAACTGTCAGTTCATTTGAAATCAACAGAAAAAATCATTAAAAATAAAAGAGGAGGATTTTATGATTACAACAAAACACAAAAAGGCGGTCATCCTTTCTACGCTAATGTTTTCTTTGACAGGCGCATCCGCTTATGCGCAGGCTCCGGGCATCGCAGGCAGCCAGAATGGAATGTCCCAGAGCTCAATGATTGATGTAAAAAGCGGACAGGCAACAGGCAAGGTTGGGGAAATCACTGATAAAACGGATAAGGCGGCTAATGAAGAACCTGCCGTTATGGTTCAGCAGTCTCAGCAAACTGTAGCTGTCGGGGATGCATCGCTGTATCTTTCCTCTAATGATGATTCTGCTATTGAGGCCCAGGTCGGCAAAACAATTACTTCTGTTGATTTTGAAGGAATCCCGGAAGAAGTAAAGGCAAAACTTGCTCCTTTGATTCAAAGCAAACCGGGATCCACTGTTACCGTTGAGGGAATCCGAAATGATGTGGCATCCTTAGGGAGCATTGGTGTTTTCTCTCAGATCAGACCGGTTTTCGTCAGCGTTCCGGAAGGTGTTAAACTGACATATCAGCTGGTTTCCAATCCAGTCGTCAAAAATGTAGAATTTTCAGGCAACACTGTATTTACCAGTGATTATCTGAAATCCATTATGCAGATTCCAAAAGACAGCGTTTTGAACTTCGTGCTCGTAAACCAGAAGCTGAGGGATATTGAAGATCTGTATCTGAAGCAGGGATACATGCTCGTGTCTATCCCGAACGTACAGGTATCTGCAGACGGGACACTTCATATCGATATATCCGAAGGCATTGTTGAAGACATCGTTATTGTCGGAAACGAGAAGACCAAGAATTACGTTATTACAAGAGAATTGAAATTAAAGAAGGGCAAGCCTTTCAATAAATTCCTGGCAAGCAGAAGTATGGAACGTCTGTATAACTTAGGTTATTTCGAAGACGTTAATATGAAGCTGCTCCCGGGAAAGACCAATGAACATGATGTCATCATTGAAATCGATGTCATTGAACAGAAAACAGGTATCGTAACTGTAGGTGCCGGTTATTCTGATGCTGATGGCACAGTAGGTATTATTGAACTGGGCGATACCAATTTCAGAGGTACTGGCGATAAGGTCAATCTGCATTGGGAATTCGGCGGTGCAGGCGCTGGCAAGAACTATACTCTTTCCTATACCAGACCCTGGATCAATGATAACGGAGACTCTCTGGGTGCGTCCATATTCAACCGTATTTATGAATACGATGACTATGATGCCAACGGGGACAAAGTAGCAGAATATGATAAACGCAGAAAAGGCTGGAATTTGACATGGGGTCATGTTTCCGACGAATACAGAACGAACTACTTCAATTTCGAAAGTTCCAAAGAATCTTATGATGATCATGACGGCTTCGAAACTGGAGAAGTTATGGACAAATATCTGGCTAAGAACAATATAACTGATTATCATGATTCTGACTGGTACAAAGCTATCATGGATAACTTTGGAACCACGAACAGCTTTACCTTCACCCATGTATTTGATAACCGAGACAATTACTTCAATGCCAGCAAGGGCCGCAGAATTTCGTTCGCAGCACAGTGGGGCGGCCATGGCCTTGGCGGCGATTATGATTTCTATAAATTTACAGCAGAAGGACGTTTCTACAAAGCTCTTGGAAACGGCCATATCTTAGCTCTCCGTTTGATGGGCGGTTATATTGACGGCGACGTATCTTACGGAAACCTGTTTGATTTGGGCGGATCGGATACACTGCGCGGTTATGAAGATGATCAGTTCAAGGGCAAGAAAATGTATGCAGCTACCCTTGAATATCGTTTCCCGATCGCTAAAAAGGTTCAGGGCGTCCTGTTCACTGATGCAGGAAGCACCTGGGGAATTGATGAAGGAAAGATACCGTGGTACACAGATGACGACTCTCTTAACTGGTCTGTCGGTGTCGGTATCAGACTCCAGACTCCGATCGGACCGATCAGACTGGATTATGGTCATGGTGATAGAAACAAATTCAACTTCAGCTTTGGTACACAGTTCTAAGGAAAAGGGGAGCTGTTATTCAGCGGCTTAAGTCCTGTTTGAATACTGATTTTATAAATGCATCATGCCGGGAAATGGTTCTGGCATGATACGGTTTTAGTCGAAAATATAATTATGGAATCATAGGCCGTATGGGACTGTGATTCCATGATCAATGAAGGAGAGTAATTTTATTATGATGACAACTCTTGGTAATAAGAAAAATGTAAAGATTTTTTCATTTGCTTTAGCGGGAGTGTTTATTGCTTCGGTTGCTGCCATGGCAGTCGTATCCATGGGGGATACTGCAAATGCAGCTCCTACCTCTGATATCGGTGTCGTTGATCAGAGGGAAGTCATTTCCAGCAATGGTACTTTGGCAATGGACTATCAGCAGAAACTCAAATCCACAGCTGATGAAATGCAGAAGGACTTTGATGCGAAATCTGCAGGCATGAGCGATGCTGAAAAGGAAAAACTTTTTAATGACATGCAGCAGCAGTTCAATCAGAAGAGAACATCCATCGAAAAGGATATGGAAGACCAGGTTACAAGCGCAGTCAAGTCTGTGGCTTCCCAAAAGGGATTATCCCTGGTCGTTGATAAATCCGCAGTCCTTTACGGCGGTACTGATATCACTAAGGAAGTAACAGATGCATTGAATCAGTCAGTTACGTCTGCCCAGTCATCTGCCGCTTCCGCTAGTAAATAACTGGAATACATAAAATGAAGAATAGAAACTGTTTGGGTTCTGCTGCTGCCATAATAATAGTCATGGTTTCGCTGATTATGGCTGGGTGTAGTTTAAAAAAGGAAGAGACTCCGCCGCCGGCTCCAGTGTATGGAGTGGCCGATTTAGAGACACTTGTTAAAGCGCATCCTAAATACAGTGAATATTTCAAATTGGAAACAGAATACAATCATCTTCTGGATCAATATCAGAATGAAAGAAAACGTCTGATTGCAATCTCTGCGCAGCAAGCCAAAATTAAGCAGGCTATGCAGGATCAAAGTGTGCAGCTGGCGGCTGAGAATGAGCTCAAGACGAAAGTCAAGATGAAAGAAGATGAGCTGAACAAAGGGCTTGCTGGTCTTTATTCAGAAATCAGTGCTGCTCACAATAAATCAGGAGAAACCTCGTTTGAAGGGCTCACTCCGGAAGAACGGGCTGAGATGGCAAATTTGCAAATGAAGCTTACCGTTCTGGGTGTTTCAGGTTCTGAAAAGGATAAAGTAAAAGCACGCCTCGAAGAATTGATCGATGCCAGAATTCAGCGCGAAAAGAATGATATGACAGGGTGGACGCCTGAAGAGGTAAAGCGTATGCAGGATGCTAAAAAAGCTGCTGAAAGCCAGCTGGAATCTTATGCGGCGTCCACAGCAGCAGAAATAAAGAAAGAGCTGGCTGAGAAGTACAGCAATGGTGTATCGGATTCCGCGATTGCCAATTTGCCGAATAATGAAGAATGGAATAATGGATGGAATGCAAGAATCGATGCCAAGCAGAAGCAGATGGCTGCTGTGAAGGCTGAGATTATGGCAGATATCCAGAAGGATGCCGGGCGGGTTGCATCAGAGAAAAACCTGACAATGATCTTCTCTAAGTACAAGGCTAATGTCAGTGCTGTAGATGTAACAAGTGATATCTTAGGCAAAATCATAAATGAAAATGGCTAGGAGGAGTCAGAATGATAGGTTCTACATGGAAAAAGCTGGCATGCGTTGGTTTGATTGCGTGTGCAGCTGTATTTTCCGGTTGTGGTAATTCGAGTAAAGTTGCAGTTGTCGATTACCAGAAAATAGAGAATGAATCTCCAAAAGTAAAAGACATTCAGAAACAGATTACTGATAAAGATACAGAAATCCAGAACAGATTGAATCAGGAAGCGCAGTCCGGGCTTTCTGATGAAGAAATGCAGAAGAAAGTTCAAGCTGCCCAGCAGGAACGCATGATTTTTGTTCAGAGCAAGCAGAAGGAACTGGAATCACTCATTCAGGCGCAGTGTGGTGCAATTGCTAAAGAAAAGAACATCGGAATTGTCATGTATCAAAGAGCGGTGCCTGTTGGTGCGGTAGATATAACTGATGAAGTTTTAAAGAGGATGGATGGATCCAGTAAAGCAGGATCCGCATCGAAGTGAGGCGACTATGAAAAAGACAGCTGGTGAATTGGCCGAGATCGTAGGCGGAGTTCTGCATGGGGATCCTTCTCTTGTGATTGATGATGTGTGCAGCGCTGAAAGTGCAGGACCGTCTCACATTACCTTTGCACGTGGAATTTATGCTGAGCATATTGAAGAGATGCATGCAGGCGTTATTTTAGTCGATGAACTGCCGGAGCATTTCACAAAAAATCTTATTGTCGTCCCGGACTGCCGCCGTTCGTTCGGCCAGTTGATTGATTTATTCCATCCGGAATCTCATTTTGAACCGGGCATCCATGCGACAGCTATTGTTAGCCCGAAAGCTCAGATTGGCAGCAATGTATGCATCATGGCGTACTGTATCATTGAAGATGGCGCTGTCATTGGTGACAACACGGTGATTTATCCATATACATATATCGGCAAAAATGCAGTTATCGGAAATGGCTGTAAACTGAATCCGGGATCGGTCGTTCATGAAAACAGTATATTAGGAAATAATGTCGTACTTCGTGCGCATGCTGTTGTCGGAGGACAGGGATTCGGCTTTTCAACCGATGAACAGGGACATCATACCCATATCCGCCAGTTGGGCAGGGCTGTGATTGGTGATAACTGCGAGATTGGTGCAGGTTCTGCTGTCGATAATGGTGCCATGAATGATACTGTTGTCGGAAGCGGCACTAAAATCGACAATCTGGTACATGTAGGTCATAATGTTCAAATCGGCAATGACTGCTTTATCATTGCGCAGACGGGAATTGCAGGAAGCACCACGATTGGAAATCACTGCATCCTGGCAGGACAGACTGGAATCAATGGTCATGTAAAAATTACAGATAATGTCGTTTTAGGCGGCAAGACTGGTGTTATCGGAAATATTACTGAACCAGGCGTTTATATGGGCTATCCTGCAAGAACGCATGCTCAATGGGGCAGGGTTGAAGTCATGGTTTCTCATCTGCCGGAACTGATGAAAAAAGTAAAAAAATTGGAAAAGCAGCTGGAAGCCCAGAAAGATAAAAAGTAGTATTTAAGTATATTTTGCAGTGGATACAGGGCTCGTATTTCTATGGATTGGAAATATAGAGTCCTGTATTTTTACCATTTTTTGCGGGTGTATGATTATGAGTCTGACATATAATTTCATGAAGCTTCTTGGGCGCGTATCCTGCAGCCTTTCTGAAAAAAATGCACAGCGCATGGGGAATTATCTGGGAGCTTTCTTCTGGATGCTTGTACCTCCCAAGCGCAAGAAGCTGGCCATTAATAATATTATTCGATGCGGGATAACAGATAATGAAAAAGAGGCGTCCCGGATCAGCAAAGCGGCTGCCGTACGTTTTGGCGATATTGGAGTATCCATGTTTCGCTTTCCGCTCCTCAATCAGGATAATATAAAGAAATACGTAACGATTGAAGGGAAAGAAAAGCTTGATGCTATTAAAGAAAGCAAAAAAGGCTGTATCCTGGCCGCTACTCACTGCGGAAACTGGGAACTTGAAGGGGCCGCACTTGCCCTTTACGGATACCCGCTCCTTTCAGTAGCAATGAAACAAAAAAATAAGGGCTTCGACCAGTTCTTATGCGAGTACAGGTCTATGCCGGGACAGACGGTTGAGTATAAGACTGGTGTCCGTGATATGCTCCGCCGTCTGAAACAGGGCTACTTTATTGGCCTCTTATGTGATCAGGATCCTGGTGATACAGGGATATTATCCGATTTTATGGGGCAGAAGACGCTGACGCCAACCGGCCCCGCCCATTTCTCTCTTCTTTGCAAACTTCCTGTCATGACTGCACTTATTCACAAGGACGGACCGTTCCACTATACCATCGTGATAGGGGATCCTATAGAGGCTGACGCAGGACTTGATAAGAAGGAAGCTATACAGAATGTGACGGATAAGATCAATATAAGGCTGGAAGAATGGATACGGAAGTATCCGGAAGAATGGTTCTGGCTCCATAATCGCTGGAAATGGACAGATCGTTTTTATCCAGAGTTGAAAAAAGGAAATGATCATGCAGCTAAAGTCTGAGAAGATATATATTGGGGAAATTCCCGTGTATGTAGTGCATCCTATAAGAGAAGAAAAAGGCCCCGTTATCTTTTATCATGGCTGGAGCAGCAATGCTCTGGCACAGATGTCCCGCGCAGCTTTGCTGGCGGTCAATGGATATACGGTGTACCTGCCGGAAGCTCTTCATCATGGCGAAAGGGATCCATTGGAAGATTATTATGTTGTAGAAGACTATCCCGTATTTTGGAATACTATTTTCAATAACATAGAAGAGTACAAATCCCTTTATGAATTTATTACGGCCAAAGAGAAGATGGCTCCGTTTATCATGGGACATTCAATGGGAGGCATGACTGTTTTAGGTATTGCCTGTAAATATCCTGATAAGGTAAGAGGAGTCGTTTCCTTCAATGGTTCGGGTGACTGGGGGCTTACTCATCTGTTTATCCAGGCAAGATTCGGGGTCAATGTAAGCAGGAACTGGGTATTGGAAGATGTGGTTGATGCCAGATCGCCGGTGAATAATCTGGAACATCTGGCTGACATTCCGATTTTAATGACAAATGGAGAAAGCGATATCTCAATAGATCCAAGAGCGCAGGCGCATTTCTATGAGAATCTAATGCAGGTAAACCATACATCAAAAAGAATTACATATCCATTATTAGGCCACTTCGTGACGACCAATATGATGGATGACGCAATTTCGTGGATGGATGAGGTGTCCGCCAGAAAATAAAATTTAATTCTAGAGGA
>NZ_FR896395.1:25520-27810 GCF_000435155.1 Dialister sp. CAG:357
AAAGAGTGAAATTCAAACGGAACGTAATTGTATTAATTATTAGTATGTTTCTGGTATCAGCAGGATATACCATAGTGATACCTTTTCTTCCTCTATACCTTTCCGAGCTGGGAGTCCCGGAAGAGCAGCTGACTCTTTGGACAGGGCTGGTATTTTCATCATGCTTTTTTGTCGCAGCTCTCATGGGTCCAATCTGGGGAAAATTAGCAGATACAAGCGGCAAGAAGAAAATGGCGGTTCGTGCAGGCATCCTGCTCGGATTTTCTTATCTTTTCTGCGGTTTATGTCAAAATGAATATCATCTTCTGGCGGCAAGAGCTTTCCAGGGATTTGCCAATGGTTTTGTGGCAGCTGCAATGGCGATTATTTCTGTCAGCGTCCAGTCATCTGAAATAGGCGTAACTTTAGGGGCTGCACAGACAGCTCTTGTAATCGGGGGGATTTGCGGTCCTCTTTTGGGCGGTGCCTTGTCAGAATTCATTGGTATGAGAGGAAGTTTTTTTGTCTCGGCAGCATTTCTATGGATCGTATCGCTGGCCGTTATATTCTTTGTCCATGAACCTGCTTTAAAGGGAGAGGAAAGTACTGACAGAGAGAAAACATCGATAAAAGATGACATATCATATGCATTGAAGAATGATCATTTAAGGGAATTGCTTGCAATTTTGTTCCTGCTTCAGGTAACAATCCTGATGATACAGCCTGTCACCTCTTTATGGGTCAGAAAGTTAATGGGGGACAGCGGCAATGTAGAGCTTGTTTCAGGATTTATTATGAGCAGCGGCGGATTGGCAGGTGCTTTGACCACAGCCCTTTGGGGCAAGTTCGGCCAAAGCCGCGGATACTATGCTGCCATGTTCATTACGCTCTCCTTTGCCGGGGTGATTACGATTGCACAGTCGATTCCAAGTTCAATCATAGGATTCGGTATTTGTCAGTTCCTGGTGGGATGTTTTGTCATTGGGATTAATCCTTCCCTGAACGCTGCACTGGTGAAATATACACCTTCGTCATTTAGAGGACGTGTTTTTGGATTATCAAATACGGCGCAGCAGTTTGGGAACATGATAGGACCGATACTGGCGTCTTTTGTCTCCATGACCGGAAGCATCCGGGAGGTATATATAGCCGCCGGAGTCATACAATTGCTGCTTGGCTTCAGGTTATTCTTCTCAAGAATCAAAAAGGGCGAATATTAAGTGATTGGTCTAAAATTACATAAATAAAAAACTGATGCCATTTCAATGATTCTGGCATCAGTTTTTCTTTATTTTACTGTGTTTTTCAAGGTTCCGATGGGGTCGATTGTTATTTCTACGGTGTCTCCCTTTTTGAGGAATTTAGGCGGATTGAAACCCATTCCTACACCCTGCGGAGTGCCGGTTGCGATAACGTCTCCTGGCAGGAGGGTCATTCCTTCAGATAATTCAGCGATAAGTCTTGGGATGGAGAAAATCAGATCCTGTGTATTTCCTTCCTGACGAAGCTCTCCATTGACTTTGGTATAAATCGTAAACGGTACCGGCCAGTCGCCAATCATGACAGTCGGACCCATCGGGCAGAACGTGTCCAGGCTCTTTCCTTTAAACCACTGCATATGGGACTTCTGAAGATCTCTGGCCGTCACGTCATTGATGATGGTATAGCCATAGACATATTTTAAGGCATCTTCTTCAGAGATATTAGTTCCGCGTTTTCCAATGATGACGCCAAGTTCACCTTCATAGTCGGGCTGGTGGGTTGTAGCCGTGTGAGCATCGATATCTTCCTCAGGGCCGATGACTGATGTGGCAGCTTTTGTGAAGAAAATCGGCCTTCCAGGAGCCTGTGGATCTTCAGCGTGGTCAAATTCCTTGATATGCGCCTTATAATTCTTGCCAACGCAGAATACATTGCGTTTTGGATAGAAGGGGACTTCAAGCTGAACTGTATTAAGAGGAATCGGGGTTATCATTTTATCATTGCTGTTAAGTTCCAGAACCTTTGCCAGATTCAGGAGGCCTTCTTCACCGAATTCGATGAAAGATTCCATGCTCTCTCCGAGAGGGATGAAATAGGTTTCCTCCAAGTCTTCTGCTGAATAGATATAATTGCCATCTGCTGTGAGTACACCCCACTGGCGCTGCCCGTTAATATTGTATGAAACAAGTCTCTGCATAAAATTACGCACCTTTCTGAAGCTTTTAGACCATAATAAATTTTGTTAATCGTATTATATCATAGTTTATGAGTTAATTAAGGGATCTTTCCTGTATTGCCGGGAGTGTAAAATAGTTTGTGTAAATCGGTA
>NZ_FR896396.1:0-1192 GCF_000435155.1 Dialister sp. CAG:357
TGCCACGAGCAGTGTAAAAGGACTTGTGTATTTAAGCATTGTCCCTTCCCCCGCATAAGCAATGCTGAGACGCCTCAGCTGCTCTGCCTTTATTTTCTTCGTGACCCTCATTTACCGCTTCGCAGCAAGTAGTCGTGAGCGGCTAATGCTGCGGCAGCCCCCTCTCCTACAGCAATAATGATCTGCTTGTTCTTGCAGTCTGTGACATCACCAGCTGCATAAAGGCCGGGAATGTTTGTCTCTCCGTCCTTATTGGTTATGATTTCTCCCATGCTGTTAGTCTTCACGTCTTCTGGAAGATAGGAATTATTCGGAATGCCGCCTGCTTCTACAAAGACACCATCGACGGCAAGTTCACGCTCTTCTCCATCACTCTTGCGTTTTACGACAAGGGCATTCACCTTCTTGTCACCCTTGACTTCTTCAGGAACATAACCGATAAGGGCTTCTACATTAGGCAGTTCTTCCATGCGTTTGACCATGATTTCAGCTGCTTTAATGCGGCTTCTGACCACAAGGTATACCTTCGGGCAAAGATGTCCTAATTCTACAGCTGCCTGTACAGCGCTGTCTCCGCCGCCGACAATGGCAACGGTCTTATTGCGGTA
The DNA here is from genome assembly GCF_000435155.1 of Dialister sp. CAG:357. NCBI lineage: Bacteria > Bacillati > Bacillota > Negativicutes > Veillonellales > Veillonellaceae > Dialister > Dialister sp. CAG:357. The sequence continues at coordinate 609 of NZ_FR896396.1, forward strand.
GAATGGAGCATCACAGGTGGCGCAGTAGGATACGCCGCGGCCTGTAAATTTGGCTTCTCCCGGTATATCCAGCGTGCGGCTGTGCTTGCCGGCTGTAATAATGCAGACCTTCCCGACGACAGTATTTCCATCATCCAGATGAAGGACGAAATTTCCATCTTCATTCTTTTCAAGATTCATGACGGCTGCGGTGATAAATTCAACCGGGTATTTTCTTACATGTGCTTCCATCTTGTCTGCCAGATCAAAACCGGAAATGGATTCGAATCCGAGATAATTTTCAATTTCACTGGTCAGAAGCATCTGTCCGCCAATATCATTTGAAATAATTTTTACGCTGAGCTCCTTGCGGGAAGCGTATAAAGCAGCGTTCAGCCCTGCAGGGCCTGCACCAATCACAATAACGTCAGTAATATCCATATATATACCCCTTTCATACATATCGAAAATTTTCATTATTACAATTTCTATTATATCCGTTTGCTTCGATTTATGCAAACTCCAGCGTCTTAATGATTCAGGAAAGATTTCCCCAGTCCCTTGTATCCTACGAATTCCCTCAGCAGTGAATTATCCGGAACAAC
>NZ_FR896396.1:1214-1701 GCF_000435155.1 Dialister sp. CAG:357
GGAACAACTGACGCATCCAGTTCCCGGAATGGGCGCAGGAATTCAAGCAGCCGCTGCGCCTCCGCATAAGCTTTGCTTTCAGGCCTGATATCGTGAAGAAGCGGTTCAGCCATTTTCTTAAGGACCGGTATTTCGTAAAGTAAAGCTGAATTGAATACGACATCCGCCCTGTTCTGGTAATGGAAGATATTTTTCCCCTCTCCCTGCCTTACACTATCCCAGACCTCAAGCGTATGCTCCGCCCCGTTTCCTCTGAACTGGACGTCTCTCACAAGTCTTCTTAAAAGTCTTGTATCGGAGGTGGAAATACGGTTGTGATCATTAATTGTCAGCTGTGTCAGAGCACTGACATAGACCCTCATGCATTGATAGCCTGGAACGAAGTATGTCAGCGCAGGATTAAGCGCATGAAGTCCTTCCACTAAAATAGGCTGTCCCTTTCCAAGTCTTACCGTTTCCTCGCTCATTTCCTTTTTCCCAGTGATAA
>NZ_FR896397.1:0-13341 GCF_000435155.1 Dialister sp. CAG:357
TATAAAAACAACACGAAATGTCCTATAAGCCAAATTTTATATGAGCTTATTACTCAAGATTCAAATAAAAAAGAGGCTGGAATCCAAAATGGTTTCCAGTCTCTTTTCATTTGCGGCGAGCATTCAATAAGCCGAGTTCTGTACCGCTTGCGCGGTGATGATTATCTTTCTAGGCAGTAAATTACTCTACTGCTCAAGCGACGCAACCCGGAAGGTCAGCGGGCAACCTCAACCCTTCCCTATTCGGTCTTGCTTCGGATGGGGTTTACCAAGCCAGCCGGTCTCCCGACTGCTGGTGCGCTCTTACCGCACCTTTCCACCCTTACCATCCTAAGATGGCGGTTTCCTTTTCTATGGCACTTTCCCTAGGGTCACCCCCGCCGGACGTTATCCGGCATCCTGCCCTGCGAAGCTCGGACTTTCCTCACGCCTTTCGGCCCGCAATCATCTTTCCTGCTCGTAGGAGTTAGTATATCATAAATATTTTCTTTATTCAAGAAAAGAAATGAGAAGCTTGATTATCCAATGTAGCTGAAAACATCTCTTGCGACAGGATCTTCCACAACTTCAATATCCCAGTTCTTCTCTTCAAATGATTGGCGCAGCCGGTTTGCAAGATTTTGGACAACAGGATGCTCTGTATAAAAATGGCCGCCATCAACCACGATAATATCACTAGCATAAGCCTCCTGCGCTTCATGGTACTTCAGATCCCCCGTCAGGAAAAGATCTGCGCCAAGCCTTTTTGCATCATGAATATATTCGCTTCCAGCTCCGCCAAGAATCGCGATTTTCTTCACATTTTTATTAATATCGCCGCTGTATCTGATAACGGGCATTTCCAGTTTTTCCCTGATATAGCTGACCGCTTCTTTTCCTGACATCACACGAGGGAGCATGCCGGTTCTGCCAAGAGAATCCGCATCAGATCCATTTTCAGCAGGGGCAAGTCCGGATACATCACTGAGGGATAATTTCTCTGCCAATACGTCATTGACTCCACCCCGGGCAATATCAAGATTTGTATGCGCTGCAAATGAAACAATCGATGACCGGATCAGTGTTTCAATGATCTTTCCACGATATGTGCCTAAATCAATTTCATGAAGAGATCTAAAGAGAAACGGATGATGCGAAATAATAAGATTGACGCCATTATCAGCAGCATAGGAAGCGTTTTCAGCCGTTAAATCCAAAGCGACCAATACCTTTTTTACAGGGGTATGTACGTTCCCAATCTGGAGCCCCGGGTGATCCCAGCTTTCTGCAAGACTCTGCGGTGCCCACGCGTTCATGATATTGATGATCTGCTTTGCTTCAATACTCATAACATTCCCTCCAAAAGTTCTCTTTCTTTCAATGCGATTTCTTTCTTTTTCCTGTTTCTATCATTCTGATTGTCATCAGAAATTGAATGAATGAGGATATCTCTCTTCTTAATCAGTTTTCTGATATGCATAGGGAAAAGCGGATCTTTTTTATAAGCTTCAGTCACGCCTACCTCTGCTTCAAACAAAGTAACTTCACATTCAGGTTCTCCAGGTACCACTTTCATAAGCTCGTACAGGCGCTGCCCTTCTATTGCCATTCTTTCTTCCTGAATCACAAAGCCATTGTTCATAAGAAAATACTTCAGATCAGCAACATGATTCTGGGGCTGCAGGACCAGCCAATGAAGGGCATGTGCTTTTTCCGGAGAATCCTTTAATATATCAATGATCATTAAGCCGCCCATACCGGCAATCGTTACACCATCCACCTCGCCAGTCGTTAACGGCTCGATTCCGGCTCCCAGTCTTATTTCTACACAATCTCCTCTGTTTTCTCTGATGATATGCTCTTTTGCTTTCACCAGAGGCCCCTTGTGTATATCACAAGCGACAGCATATGATATGCGTCCTTCTTCCAGCAAATGCAGGGGGAGATATGCATGATCCGTTCCTATATCTGCCATAATACGGCACTGCGGAACCAAATTTTCTACTTCCTGGAGCCTTGGGGTTAATTTCATTTTTCCTCTTATCATATTTATATAACAAAAAAGCTGAGCAAACGCTCAGCTTTATAAATTCTATTGGTGGGCCCACCAGGGCTCGAACCTGGGACCAGACGGTTATGAGCCGTCGGCTCTGACCAACTGAGCTATGGGCCCGCATCACCAACTTATGCTATTCTAACAGCTAAACCCGAATGAGTCAAGAGTTAAAGCCAGCCTAATTTCGTGAAGCCCGATAATCAGTTGTATCGATCCCTGAGAGCTGCATACAGCCCAGTTATGCCTTATTGATTGATCAATGTCTTTGCCGATTTTTTCAACTTAACCAGTGCCTTGCCCTCGATCTGGCGGATCCTCTCTCTTGTCACATCGAAGTATTTGCCTACTTCTTCGAGTGTCCTTGTCTTTCCGTCTTTCAGACCAAATCTCAATTCGAGTACCTGCCGCTCCCTGTCGGTAAGAGACTGCAGCAGTTCCTCTATCTGCTCGCGCAGCAAAATCGAGCCCGCTGCATCATCCGGTGCAACAGTTTCATGATCCTCTATGAAATCTCCCAAATGGGAATCTTCTTTTTCTCCAATCGGGGTCTCCAAAGAAATGGGATCCTGTGCTATCTTCTTTACTTCCCTGATCTTCTCAACGGAGATTCCCATAGCTTCTGCCAGTTCTTCATTCGTAGCCTCCCGGCCTTTTTCCTGAAGCAGCTGCCTGGATATCCTGTTCAGTTTGTTAATGGTTTCAACCATGTGAACAGGGACGCGGATAGTGCGCGCCTGATCTGCTATCGCTCTGGTTATCGCCTGTCTGATCCACCATGTCGCATAAGTTGAAAACTTATACCCTTTTGTATAATCAAATTTATCGACTGCTTTAAGAAGCCCTAAGTTGCCTTCCTGAATCAGGTCCAAAAACTGAAGACCCCGTCCCAGATATTTTTTTGCAATAGAGACCACAAGTCTGAGGTTTCTGTCAGCCAATTCCTTCTTGGCATCGTCAGCTTCCTTCTTATCCTCATCTGTTGCATCGGGAAGGCTTCCTTTTTCGACTTTCTTGGCCAGGACTATCTCTTCATCGCTGTCGAGCAGGCGCATCGAGCCGATTTCCTTTAAATACATTTTTACAGGATCATCAATGGCAACAGCACCTTCATGGCTTGGAGCCGCGCTGATTTTCTCAACTTCTTTTTTCTCAGAATTATCTTCTGAATCAAGCATTTCCAAATCCTCATCAGAAGCTTCTTCATCGAAGTTGATTTCTAAATGCTTTTTATGTAATTCTTCATATAATTCTGACAGTTCTTCTTCTCCTAAGTTATTATCGGAAATAATAGCGATAATATCCTTATTCGAAATAACCCCATTCTGAGATTTTTTCTGCAAATCTCCAATCCATTTCCCCATCTGTTTCGCTAGTTCTGTCATAATTGTCATCCCCCAAGCAGAAGACTTATTCTTCCGATCGACTAATTAAGCCCAATAATGAACTTGCATGTATAAATGTAATTTTGTATCAGTAAATAAGAATGGATTCATATTTATCTGAGCGACATGATTTCTTTGCTAAGCTGGATGCAGATCAGCTGCTCCTTCTTGGCCAGTTCCGGATCCGAACGCATCAGGGTCTGAACATTTTCAGTATGTTTTCTGTATTCATCCTGCAGGAAGATTCTGCGAAGAGGCAGGATATATTCCTCCCGGGGTACGAGCCCAGTCTGTTCTTCATTCATATGAAGGGCCGCCAGTTTCTCAATTTCTTCACGTGTGAGCCCAGCTTCAATCATGCCTATAGTAAAAGGCTGCCCGTTGAAGCTCTTGAGAAGATCATATAGTTTCTGATTGAATGGATCGCAGAACCGGTAGGAATCAAGTTCCTCCGCTTCCGACGGGAAAACCAGGTACTTGATGCAGTACTTCAGCAGACCATCCTCTAACAGCTTTCGCTTTTTTACAATGACGTCAGAGTCAATCTCCGGAAGTTCCTTTTGTGTTTTCTGGGATATATAAATATTAGAATGGTTCTTTTTGGCATAAGCTAATGCTTCGCTTCTTATCATTCCTTCATCCATGTGCATATTTCTGGCCATCTTGCGAATGAAAGAATTAAACTGGAATGTATCATTCTGTGCCAGCAATGTAGAAAACATTTCATCCAATATATGATGCTGTCCGTCTAAAGTTGCACTGTCATACTGCCTGCAGAGTGATCCAAACAAATAATCCAAAGCGGGTTCGGCCCTGTCTATTGCGGCAAGATAAGCTTCTCCCCCATGTGCATTAACAAATTCATCGGGATCTTTTCCATCGCCTAATTGGGCAACCCGAAGTTTCAAACCGACAGAGCCTGCAATTTCCAACGCTCGTTTCGTCGCATTCTGGCCGGCTGAATCCATATCATAACTAAAAACAATCTCGTCAGCGTATTTCTTAAGGAGTCTGGCTTGTTCGACGGTAAATGCCGTGCCTAATGATGCCACGGCATTGGTGATGCCATGAGAATGAAGTGATATGGCATCCATATAGCCCTCAACCATGATTGCCTGCCGTTTCTTCCTGATTTCCGGCAAAGCCTGATAGAGTGCAAACAAAAGCATCCTTTTGTTGAATATCGGTGTTTCCGGAGAATTCAGGTACTTAGGCTTGCTGTCATCCATGACACGACCGCCAAATGCAACTATGTTCCCTCTTATATTCAGGATAGGAAACATGCAACGGTTCCTGAAATAGTCAAAATAAGATCCATCTTTTACCCCGCACAGGCCTGCTTCAACCAGGATATTCCCCTCTATATGCTTTTTCGAGGTAAAATCATCATAAAGACGATGCCATTCATGAGGGGCAAAGCCAAGATGAAAATCCTCAATCGTTTTAGGTGTCAGATGTCTCTTTACAAAGTATTCAAGTCCAGGCTTTCCCATACGCGTCTTTGTAAGACAATTATGGAAGTAATCACCTGCCAGTCCAATGACAGAGTATAAACGTTTTCTGGATGATTCTCTTCTCTGTTCCTCCGGGCTTAATTCTTTAACAGGCAGTTCAATATTGGCAGAATCTGCCAATCGCTCAACCGCTTCATTAAAAGAGATATTCTCCATTTTCTCTAAAAAGGATATTACGTCCCCGCTGGCATGACAGCCAAAGCAGTAATAAAATCCCTTTTCGGGAGAAACAGAAAAAGAAGGGGTCTTCTCAGGACCATGAAAAGGACAAGAAGCAAAATAATATCTTCCCTTTTTCGTCAGTTCTACATAGGATCCTATAACATCTAAAATATTAACACTGTCCTTAAGACGTTGAAGGAATTCATTACTAAAACTTGCCATATTCCTTCTCCCTCCTGCTTAATTGATTATAGATTTTCTTAAGATCAGCTATTCATAAAGATAGCTTCATGCAAGGATCCGTTCTTTATCATTCAATATTTTCAGTTTTCCTGCATTTTGATAGTTCCTGCCACCTGGTCTTGAGTATATTCATGTAAATATCAGGACGCAGTCCGAAACTTGCCAGAGCGTATCCGTCACTGACCTCGACCAGGAGTGTCCTGCCGTCATCGGTAACGCCAAAATCCAGCGCATAGGCAGAAGGGGCTCCTTCATATCGATGAACGGCCTCTTCCATCACGGAAGGATCCGGGAAAACATCCCAGCGTCCTTTATAAGGTGTCAGTCCGGTTATGGTACCATTTAATACCCATAGGCGCCATTCAGATAAAAACTGAACCTTTACGCTGCACCAGACATCAATATCTTCAAGACCCCCGCCAAGCTTAATCAGATCTTCAGATTTATCGAGTACCGTTCCGTGAAATCTCTTTACATCCTCAATCGGCTTGACAAAGACATGCCAGCATTCAGGGTGGCTCGTTATAGTAAAAAGCGTGGATTTCCAGATTTTACGTCCGATAAATGATTTCAACTGCTCCGGATAATCCAGCGGGGCTGGTTTTATCCCCAGTTTTTCCAAAGCAACTTTGACATCTGAGAATGTACCGATAACCGGATCCATAGGATCATTATCTGTTATAGAATAAACTGCTTTATATTTTACAACCGGTATGTGCAAAGCTTCACAGCCGGCATAGGCATTATAGCAATTTGTATCATAGAATTCTCCGGTATGTTTTATACGGATGTAAGCCTTCATGGATTCTCCTCCATCTGGTAATAAGATACCTACTATCACATTTTTTATGATACCATTAAATTCATTTTTTTACCAGCCAATAGAATCATGTAATGTTTTTAGTCCCAAGAACCGTCTTGCTATTTTCCTCTTCCAAATGAAAAACTGCCTCTTCCGAGGCAGCTTCAAAGGGATTTTACCAGAAATAGATGAATGCCACAATTGCGACAAAAAATCTATAGACTGCAAATCCGGTAAGAGTTGAATTGTTCAGGAACTTCAGGAACCATAAGATAGAAGCATATGCAACTATAAATGCAGTAAAAAAGCCAACTGCCAGAATACCGAAATCACTTGTTTGTAAATATGGGATAACTTTGATTAAATCGAATGTACATGCAAGAAACATAAGAGGTACAGCCATAATAAAAGTAAAATCGGCTGCCGCTTTTCTGGATATGCCAAGCAGCAGGCTTCCGGCTATCGTACTTCCGCTCCTGGAAAATCCCGGCCAGAGAGAAAGACACTGGAAAAATCCGATTTTCAGTGCCTGTCTGGATGTAATCCGGTCGACATCAGTGACTGTAAATTTTTTCCTTTTCTTTTCTGCGAAAATCATAAAGACACCGCCAAGTACAAGGCCGATGATAACTGTATAAGGGCTGAAAAGCTTGTGCTTTATGAAATCATGGAATATAAGTCCCATAAGAGAGGCCGGAAACATTGAGATGGCAACATTCAATACAGAAGGCCCTCTCCGCCTGAACCAATGATGCGTATTCAGAATAAACTTAAATTTTTCTCTGTAAACAACCAATACGGACAAAATAGCACCAAGTTGAATAAAAACATCAAAAAGGTCTGCCAATGTACCCTCAAATCCCAGCATATGCCCAACGATAATCATATGTCCTGTAGAGGATACAGGTATATATTCTGTAAGGCCTTCTACGATGCCTACAACAACTGCGCAAAAATATTCATACACGATGATAATACCTCAAAATTATAACGACTGGTTTGACTGCTTAGTATACTGAGGGTTCTTAGCACACATAACGCTGTCCACCTTATCTTCCTTTATATAAACAGCAAAAATATTTTTTAAATCTTTCGAGAAATATATGTATATTACATAGTGTGTCCCATTTCTCAAATCAAGTTCAATTTTATCCGGTTTTCCATAAAGAAGTTCGGCAGTGGTAACATCATCCCCTTTTGACAGGCCCCTTGAAGTCAGCATCTGATTATCTGTTAAAAAGAGTGTCTCAATCAATTTGTTTTGTTTGGTAGCCTTGACGGTATAGCCTGAATAATACCACATTTCCTCGACCGCATTGGAAACCTTTTTCACCCAGTTTTCCTGATCATCAGAGGAAAGTGCATCTCCCAGTTTAAGTCCTGCTATATCAAAGTCATTTGCAGAAAGCGGAGACTTTGAACTCGGAACTGCGTACTCGGATGGCCGGATTTCATATGTGCCTGAATTTCCACGGCTAATGTCAATTGAACTAATAGTATCATTGTTGAGATTAAAAGCAAGTATATTATTTTCTTTTTTATATACCAGGCAAAATGAATCATCAAACTTTTTCCATAAAACTTTATCGGGCCTTCCGTACTTTCTAAGGACAGATTCCCTGTTCATACCGGCGGTAACCCCGCGTGCTGTTTTTATTGAATCTGATGTAATGACGATTTTTGAAATCCCTGTATGCTTGATTTGACTGCCTATGGAAAGATCTTTGCGGTTAACATATTTATTCAGGAAAGGTTTTAATGCCTCGACAGATATCCCCTTCCAATCATATTCATCATAAATCCCCCGACTTATAGCGCTGTCAGGATTATGGAGCTTTGCTTTGACTGAATCAACTGTGCTGTCTAATCCTATTCCATTTACGGAAAAATCAGCGTCAGACAGCATATCTGATTCAACTGGAATTAATGTATCATGATCCGTCTCCGATGATGTTTTATCAGAGCCTGAGCAGTCTTTCGAAGCTTCCTTATCATTAGGGGAATCCATATTCACCAAAGCCGCTCCCGCAGTTTGGTTATCAGCATCAGCCGGTTGAGCTGCCAAGACTGCCGGCGCACTCATTGCCAGAATAGCATAAGCCAAAAGAATTCCGCTTTTTAATTTATTCACAGTGCAGCCTCCTTTCTTTCTCCCAAGTCATTTACAAACATTATGCTTTTTGCAATTGATAAATGTCAAGGGCAAGCATTACACAGCTGCAATAAAAAAGAGAAGTATCACTTTTCTTGAAGTTAATACTTCTCTTCTTCAAAAACACTTGCCTCACAAGTCAGATGCTTTTTATGGACTTATTTTTTGTATTTGTCCACAAAATGTCCTATTCTCTTTAACGCTTCAGCAATATTTTCACGGCTTGCTGCATACGATATGCGGATATGATTTTCACCCTGATTGCCGAAACATGTACCCGGAACAACGCCTACTTTTTCTTCTTTCAGCAAGCGGTCGCAGAATTCATCGGCAGTCATTCCTGTGCAGCTGATATCCGGGAAAATATAGAATGCGCCCTTAGGCTTGAATACTGGAAGCCCTATTTTCGTAAGGCCTTCATAAACCATGTCCCTGCGGGCTTTGTATTCATCGTACATGGATTTGACATCAGCATCACATTCTCTTAATGCAGCAATAGCGCCATACTGGCTAGTTACGCTTGCGCAGAGAATCTCATACTGATGTACTTTATATACGTCTTCGAGGGATTCCCTTGGTCCGCAGACATAACCGATACGCAGTCCTGTCATGGCATAGGATTTCGAGAAACCATTCATGACAATCGTTCTTTCCCTCATGCCGGGCAGGGATGCAAAGCAGCAATGCTCGCCTTCATATGTCAGATCGCAGTAGATTTCATCCGAAATAACAATCAAATCATGCTTTTGGGCAAAGTCTGCAATCCCCAGCAATTCTTCTCTCTCCATGATGGTTCCTGTAGGATTGTTCGGATATCCGATGAGAATCGCTTTCGTCTTTGGTGTAACCTTTTTCTCAAGTTCATCAACGGTGAGTTTGAACTCATTTTCTGCGTAAGTCGGAACTAAGACAGTTTTCCCGCCTGCAATCGACACGCATGCCGGATAAGCCAGATAGGCCGGATCCGGTATCAGTACTTCATCTCCAGGATTGAGGAACGTGGTCATCACGAGTCCGATAGCTTCGGAAACACCGACAGTGACCATTACTTCATCCTGAGGATCATAATCCAGGCCATATCTATTCTTGAAGAGCTTTGCTATTTCTGTTCGAAGCTCAATAAGCCCCCAGTTGGAGGTGTAGGAAGTTTCTTTGCGTTTGAGGCTTTCAATACATGCATCGATGACCTTGTCCGGGGCAGAATAATCTGGTTCACCAACTCCCAGAGATATGACGTCTTTCATTGTACTTGCAAGGTCAAAAAATTTACGGATTCCAGAAAATGGAACATTTCTTACATTATCGGAAACTTTGTTATTCCAATCCATAAGCGGCTCTCTTTCTTTTCCTAAAACAGATTATCGGGTTCCTGCAACCTTTTTACCAAGATCTTCGCACTTTTTCAAGGATTCCTTATCCGGATATCCATAAGCCAAAAGAGGCTGGGCCGGGAATACAGCACCTGCGAAGTGTAATTCATTATACCACGAATTGAGCCAGGCGCCCCGGCTCCATCCGCATGATCCGAAAATCCCCATAATCTTGCCTTTTAAGAATGGTTTTAATTTCTCGCAGAATGGTTTCATCTGCTCTTCTTCTATGACTTCAACGCCCCAGGCAGAACACCCCAGAATAATATGGGAGTATTCTTTTCCGATTGTCTCGGGATCCACATCAGCCACTGGTGCCAGCAAAACATCTTCTACGACACTTTTAGCCCCAATAGAAACCGCTTCAGCCATTGCTTCTGTATTTCCTGTCGCTGAATAATAAATGACAGCTACTTTTTCACTCATATTTACATCTCCCTTTCACCAAAAACCGGAGATTTAAAAATCAAACCTGCAGCAGCCTTAAAACCAATAACTGACTGTAAAAAAGAAGCGTTCTAATAAGAACGCCTCTTTGTCTCTTTAATTGAAAAACTTACGCTTTAGCGACTGTTTCTCCCAGCTTCTTGCAAGCTTCCAGTGCTTCATCATCCGGATAGCTGTAAGCTTTAACCGGATCAGCAGCAAGTTTAACGCCTGCTTCATCCAGTCTGTTCTTCCAGTTTTCAATCCAGTCGCCCTGGTTCCATGCATAAGAGCCGAAAATACCTACGGTCTTATCCTTCAGCTGTGGAAGAATGTCTGCAAAGAACGGTTCGAATTCATATTCTTCAAGTTCTTCATTTCCCATTGCCGGGCAGCCCAGAATGATGTGATCGAAAGCTGCAACATCAGCAGCAGTTGTGTCACTTACAAAGCTCAATGTGGTTTCTGCACCTGCAGCTTTTGCACCTTCCTCAACAGCCTGAGCCATAGCTTCAGTGTTACCTGATCCAGACCAATAAATGATTGCTACTTTTGCCATTTTAATTCCTCCTATAAAAGATATATTTAAAATTAGTATTTCAAAATAGCCTATGTCTCTATATTACTTACTAAAGAACATATTGTCAATTTGACTTTATTAACATAACGCAAAATGTCCGCCAGATGCCCGGCTGCCTTTGAGCTTGCAATTATTCATATTCCGTCAGGGATGTACCCGCATGGCTCAGCATAGACTCAACATTCTTCCCGGGATATTTCCTGTGCATCACCATTTTCCTGAGCGCTTCAGTCACCTGTGCCTGGTCTGCATCCGAATTGATGATTCCCAGCGTCGTAAAATATCCATCACACTGAAGGATCACCTGATAAGCTTCATTGTAAACAATCCCCTGCTGCTTTGTCTTGATTACAAAGGAACCCGTCCAATAGGACTTCTTGCCGTTTTGAACTTTCACCAGAGGTGCTTTCCCGGAGAATACGGCTCCGTCAGCAATGAGTCTCTTATTCAGGTCTTCTGCAATGACATCCATCTGCTCCAAAGCTGAATCATTCTTATGGCTGATTTCGCCAATATCCAGCAGGTAAGGAATGCCGAGGCGGTGCGACATGGCCCATCCATAACTAAAATCCGGAGGGGCGCTGTATGTCATGGAATAATAATCACCGTCACTTGCCCCGCGTTTAATGAAGAAACGTTTGACTCCTCCATCGTTCATGAACGGGAGTGCTTCCTGAGCGCCCTTTGAGAATGTAATATTCTTTGGCACGCTCATGTCCCCTATGCCGCGAAGGCTTAATGTATCACTGGCAAATGCGGTAGAAGATAAGGACGCAAGAACAAGAAAGAGAGCGCTGGACAAAATCCATTTTATAAAATTACGACATTTCATAAAACTGCATCCCCCTGTAATTACTGCTTATTTTTAACCTTTGACCAGGTATCGCGCAGTCCGACAATCCTGTTGCATACCATATGATCTTCAGTAGTGTCCTGATCAATAATGAAATACCCCTTGCGGAGGAACTGGAAACGATCCCCAACATGATATTTGCTGATTTCAGGTTCAGCCTTGCTCTTCATGACAGTCAGGGAATGTGTATTTACTTTTTCCATGAAGTCTCTGCCGTCATCATGATCATCCGGCGAAATCAGATAGTCATAGAGTCTTGTCTCAACATCCACGGCTGTATCTGCGCAAACCCAGTGGAGTGTACCTTTCACCTTCCGGTCAGCGCCCGGGGTTCCGCTTCTGGTATCAAAATCAACCGTGCAATGTATTTCCTTGATGCTGCCGTCATCATTTTTGACAACATCCGTACATTTTACGATATAGGCTCCCTTGAGGCGTACTTCTTTCCCAGGAGACATTCTGAAGAATTTCTTGATCGGAGTTTCCATGAAATCTTCTGCTTCGATATATAAATTCCTGCCGAATGGCACCTTTCTGGAGCCCATGGATGGATCTTCCGGATTATTCTCTATATCGACATATTCAATCTTGTTTTCATCATAGTTGGTAAGTACCACTTTGACCGGATCGATGACGGTCATGATTCTCGGTACTTTCGCTTTTAAGTCCTCTCTGATGCAGTATTCAAGGAGAGAAATGTCAACTACGCTGTCTGCCTTAGCCACACCTATCAAATCACAGAACTTTTTAAGTGATTCCGGAGTATAACCTCTGCGTCTGATGCTGCTGATGGTAGGCATTCTCGGATCATCCCAGCCATTTACCAGCTTTGCTTCAACCATTTTTCTAAGTTTGCGTTTGCTGGTAATCATTGTGGTTACATTAAGACGGGCAAATTCAATCTGTCTCGGCTTTTCCTTGCCGTCATAAGCCTGAAGGCACCAGTTATATAAAGGTCTTCTTTCCTCAAATTCCAGTGTGCAGATAGAATGGGTTATATTTTCCAAAGCGTCCGAGAGCGGATGAGCGAAATCATATAACGGGTATATGCACCAGGTATCACCGGTTCTGTGATGCGTTGCTCTCAGAATTCGGTAAAGGACCGGATCCCTCATGACCATATTGGGCGAAGCCATATCGATTTTGGCACGCAGGCATTTTTCCCCGTCTTTATACTTGCCGTCACGCATCTCCTGGAAGAGTTTGAGGTTTTCTTCTACAGAACGATTTCTCCAGGGGCTTTCCGTTCCCGGATGTTCCAGATCTCCTCGCGTGTTATGGATCTCTTCGCTGGACTGGTCATCCACATAAGCGAGTCCCATGCGTATCAATTTGCAGGCAAATTCGTATAATTCCGGGAAGTAATCCGATGCATAGTGAACTGGTTCCTTCCACTGGAATCCAAGCCAGCGGATATCATTCAGGATAGAATTGACATATTCTTCATCTTCCTTGACCGGATTCGTATCATCAAAACGTACATTCGTTGCACCATGATACTTTTTCCCTAATCCAAAGTTCAAGAAGATGCTTTTAACATGTCCAATGTGAAGGTAACCATTAGGTTCCGGTGGAAATCTTGTCAGTACCCTTCCACCTTCATACACGTTATTTTCAATGTCTTTATTGATTTCAGCTTCAATGAAATTTGACGATTCACGTTTTTCTTCCATTTATATTCTCCTTCGTGATGATGTACAAATGAATCAATTGCATTTTTATTATTTTAGCACATTAGCACCGCTTTATAAAAGACAGCAAAACGCGAACTTCCTCAGCAGGCAATACGGGTGTGTCAAGAGTTTTGTGTAAATCGATTCAA
>NZ_FR896398.1:0-2908 GCF_000435155.1 Dialister sp. CAG:357
TTGGCACTTGCTTTTTGGTAGCAGGACTTCTCCTCCCGGAGCAAGGTTAAAACCGGCCTACGGCCCTGAAGCTGCATTTCCTTCGAGCGAAGCGAGGTTTTATGGTTTCGCTCTTGACCTTGCCCTGGAAGGGAAGGTGCCCGACCTTAAATTCTGATGTCGGGCGGATGAGTTGCATTTCCCCGAGCGCCAGCTCGGTTGTCCGGTTTTCCTCATTTCCCATTTCCCTATCTCCTTTTGCACCATTTTTCCAAAGCAGTTATAATAGTTCTATATACGTGTATTCATCAAGGAGGTATTTTATGAAAAAGATTCTGGCTGCGGCTATGCTGGCTTTGGCGATTCCTTGTGTGGCTATGGCGGCTAAGCCTGTCAATTCACAGAAGCTTCTGGATGATCCGGGACGGTTTGCTGTGGTGTATGTCAGTGATGATGAAAGAGTGTATGCGGATATGGATACGGTGGAGAGGGATCCGGTTTCTGCCGGGGATCTGCCGATTATCCGCGGCAAGCTTTATGCTGAGGTATATAAGGATCCTTTGTCTTATCCGGATTATGGCAATTACCAGATGGTGGACAAGATTCTGCAGTATGATACGGCTGTCGGGGCTGATCAGTTTGGACCTTCTACGATCCGTTACCGTATCCTGAACAAGCTGGAAAATGTCTATGACTCGGATGGCAATCCTTCGACGTACATGGGCAAGCAGGAGGATCCGGCTGATGAGGCTGAGGAGATTTATATGAGCCTGTACCGCCTGACCCGCGGAAGCAATTTGTAATTTCCTGCCCTTGCTCCTGATTTACAAGAATGGACAAAAAGGCTATAATATAAGGACAAGTTAACAGAAATTTAGCAAAGAGGCTGCTCTTCCATGCAGTCTCTTTTTGCTTTTTCAGGCGGAGATGTCCGCCGGTCCTTCCCTGGCTCTGTTGGGACGGGCCGTTTCAGAGCCGGAGGAACATATGCGCTTTTATATTGCTGGCGGTGTCGGCGATCAGGGCCGGAACTGCTTCTATGTCCAGGGGGAGCGGCATGCTTTCCTGATGGACGCGGGAACTTCTACGGATGGCATGGACCGGGTGCCGGATTTGACGCTGGAGCAGATCCGCAGCGCGGATTATCTTTTCGTGACGCATTCTCACAGGGATCATACGGGTGCGATTCATTTCCTGGAGGAAAATGGATTCACGGGACAGGTGCTGATGTCGAATCAGACGTACCGTCAGATCCATCACAAGCCTTTGAATACGATGATTCTGGATTCGACGGCTCCAGAGCTGGAGCTTTCGACGGATTTCCGTGTGATCTGGGGCAGGACGGGGCACTGCGCGGGCGCGGTGTGGTTCCTGATCGAGATCGAGGGGAAGAAGCTTTTCTTCTCGGGAGATTACCGCGAGGGGGATCCTTTTTACCGCTGTGATGAGGTCCGCGGGATGAAGGCGGATCTGGCTGTGGTCGATGCTGCGTACAGCCGCGAGGACCGCGGAAGTGAAATGCGCGAAGAAGTGATGAAGACGGTAGAGGAAATGGTGAAGGACAATCATCCTCTGCTGCTGCCGGTGCCGCATTATGGCAGGGGGCTTTCGATTGCTGTCCTCATCCACCAGAGGCTGGGTGATGCGCATCCGGTCTACATGTCTCCAAAGCTTTACGATGAATGGCTGAACCTCGCACACAGGAAATATTTCGCAAGGGATGCTGTCCTGGATATGCCGTATTCCGTTTTCAAGGCATGGGATGAGGAGCATGTGGAAGAAGGGGGCATTTACCTTCTGACTGATGCGCAGCTGGCCAAGTCCTACAGCAGGCATCTGGCTGATGAGAATCCGGATATGGGCATCCTTCTCACGGGTTCCGTCCACGGCTACGGAAGGGCAGGCGAGTACCTCTCTGAAGGCCGCGCGAAATTCACTCTCTGGCCGAACCACCTGACGAGAAGGGAAATGCAGGATTTCAAGGGAAGCAACTATTTCTCCATCGTCGTGCCTTTCCACAATCCGAAAGAAGAAGCGGACGCGGACACATTCATTTTTTGAGCCTTTTTCTAAGAAACTGTTTAAAAACTCTATTAACGATGAAATCCGATTCATGGTATAATAAATCGAAAGAGGAAAGCCCAAGGGCATTCCGCATCCATTTCTGAAGAGAAAGGCGGAGATTTTATGTTAAAGTACAAGAAAATCCTGGTGCCGTATGACGGCTCCGACCATGCGAAGAAAGCCGTGCAGCAAGCATCGGACCTCGCGGCCGCCGGTGATGGTACGAAAATATACATCGCTTCGGTTTGCAATATGGTTTCTGCCATGAGCAATTTTGATCAGGTATCCATCGCAGAAGGCTGCCTCACGACAAAGCTCCTGGAAGACAGAGAAAGCCAGTGTCAGAAGGATATTGCGGAAGCCAAGTCCATGATTCCGAAGGATATCCCGGTCGAAGAACTCTATGAAGTCGGGTCCCCGGGACCTGTTCTCCTGAACATGGCCGAAGACAACGGCATCGATCTCGTCGTCATGGGAAGCCGCGGCCTCGGACCGCTGAAAGGCATCTTCATGGGATCGGTATCCAGCTACATGGTCAGCCGCTCCAAATGCCCCGTACTTATTGTGAAATAAGCAAAAGGATGTACGCGAAAGCGTGCATCCTTTTTTAATGAGGGGATGGGGGGAGCATTTAAAACCGGACAACCTCGCTTCGCTCGAGAAGGGCGGAACGAACCCCTTTCGGCGCATGCGCGCCACTTTCCCCTAACGGGGACAGCTTTCCTGTTTTGATTGTTTTCCGTTTGCGAAGCAAGGAAGTGGTGTTGATCTTCCCAGACGGGGAAGGGGAACCTATATAAGTTCAAGACAAATTTGATTTGAGCTCTTTCTTTTCACATCGCAAGCTGCCCCCAACGGAGGGAAG
>NZ_FR896399.1:0-14146 GCF_000435155.1 Dialister sp. CAG:357
ACACTCAAAAAATTGGCTAATGTTATTCAATTACTATACATATATGACAAAAACAAACAGACACTTCCACATATAATAAATTACTATAAATTTCTCTCCGATAAAGAGAAAATTGATGAGTTACTTGAATTTTTTAATTGCACATGGAAAAATATTAGAACGTCACAAAAAGCGGGAAAACTTTTAATAGAATTTCCAAAGGCAAATCAAATCTCTAATGGTGAACGTGATGTATTATGTTTTATAGGAAAACTATTTGAAGTTCGCAATAAATTATTACGAAAAAATAAAGCTATACTTATGATTGATGAAATATTTGATTATTTAGATGATGCAAATTTGATTGCAGCCCAATATTTTCTTGTCAAATTTATTAACTACTTCAAAACATGTGAAAAAGAACTGTTTTTAATTATTTTAACCCATCTAGATCCTATGTTTTTTAATACATATAGTTTTTCAATAAAGCATGTTGTTTATTTGGATCAAACTACAACAATACGGAATAAATATAAAATCAATAATTTACTTAAAGATAGAAAAAAATGTCAAAGTGAAAATCGAGAAATTTATAATAACATTTCTTCAAACTATCTACATTACTCAACTAGTAATACGTCTGAAATACAGTATTTGCGATCTCTGGGTGTTGAATCTCCTTTACATACACCAGAAGGATTTCGACAAAAATCATTAGAAGAATTAGAACATTATCAAAATGATGAAGATTATGATCCAATTTTAGTTTGTTGTGGATTACGAATTTATATTGAAAAAAATGCTTATAAACAGTTATTACCAGAACAACAAAGAAATTTTTTATTAACAAATACAACAAGGGAGAAGCTTACATTTGCAAAAGAAAATGGTGCTGATATTCCGGAGGTACATTTTTTACTTAGTATTATATATAATGAAGCAATGCATCTAGACCAGCAATGTCAAAAAATTAACCCTATTACTTGTAAATTACGTAATAAGGTTATTCGTCATATGATTACGGAGCTAAGATGTTCTTAGTTTACATCCACTGTCACACCTGATTTGAATTCTACGGTACAGCTATCCTCAAACACCGTAATGGTTTCAATTAACTGCCGGACGAGGTGCTCATCGAACTGGGTGATGGCAGTGGATGTTGTTTTTAGGAATGTAGCCATAGCCTCTATGCGGCAGCGGATTTCATCCTGATTAGCACTTTTCGCCAGTGTCTGTTGTTTTTGTTCGCGCAGGTGGTAGATTTCTTCGGCAACATCGTCGTAACCAGCCTTGGAACTTGCCAGTTTTACAAGCTGTGTTTGCAGTTCTTCCAGGCGGGTATCGATAGCTGCTAGCGTTTCATCATTGTTATGGCTGAGAACGGTTTCAATATTATGCTGCAACATGGTAAGAAAATCCTTCTTCTCGCATAGTACCTGATTAATGGCCGTTAGGCAGACCTGCTCGAGTGCAGATTCAGATATGGTGCGGGCATCGCATTTATCAGTATGGTCTACTCGATTGACGCAGCGCCAGACAATAGATTTCTTTCCTCGGTTGTTCCAGTGTATCCGGCGGAATATCTCGCCGCATTTACCGCAGCGTATCCGTTGGGAAAAACAATGGTTGCTGCTATAGGTCAACTTCCTGCCGTTTTTCAAGTGAATAGAACTTCGCCGTACCATTTCTTCCTGTACCTGCAGAAAAATGTCGCGGGGGATAATGGCTTCATGGTTATCTTTTACATAATACTGTGGCATGATGCCAGTATTCTTGACGCGCTTTTTGGTAAGAAAATCCACCGTATAGGTTTTCTGCAAGAGGGCATCACCCATATATTTTTCATTCTGCAAAATCTGTCTGATATTACTGTCCCGCCATTTGGTGTGGCCGGCACCGTTTTTCAACCCGTCCGCTGTCAAGTTGCGGGCGATTTTTAGCATACTGGCACCTTCAAGGTATTCCCGGTAAATGCGTTTTACAATTTCTGCTTCTTCCGGAACTACGACCATGCGTTTATTTTCATCCTTGGCATACCCGAGAAAATGATTGCAGTTGATTTGTACTTCGCCCCGTTGGTAGCGGTACTGCAGGCCCAGCTTCACATTCTGGCTGAGAGACTGGCTTTCCTGTTGGGCTAGGGATGCCATAATAGTAAGCAGCACTTCGCCTTTAGAGTCCATCGTATTAATATTTTCTTTTTCGAAAAAGACGGGAATGTGTTTGTCCTTTAACTGCCGGATATATTTCAGGCAGTCCAGCGTGTTCCGGGCAAACCGGCTGATGGATTTGGTAATAATCATATCAATCGTACCTGCCATGCAATCTTCGATCATGCGGTTGAATTCATCCCGCTTTTTAGTATTGGTACCGGATATCCCATCATCAGCATAGATTCCAGCCAGTTTCCAATCTGGGTGATTGTGGATGTAGGTGGTGTAGTGTTCAATTTGTGTTTCATAACTGGTGGCCTGCTCGTCACTGTCGGTAGAAACCCGGCAATAAGCAGCCACACGGCATTTTGGCTTTTCTTCAGTATGGTTTCGGTGTAGATATGTTCGTGCCGGAATGATTGTGACATTCCGCGTCTGTAATTCCATGTATGGATTCCTCACTTTCTATTAAACTGTATGCATATTCGGCTTGCTGAAACGGATCAGTATAGGTCTGCGTTTTTTATGCAAGGGAGAAGGTGGTGGGGTATAGGACCGGGGATACCTTTTTAGGTTCCCGGATACGTCCCAGCTTTTTGGCCCGGCTGGTGATTTCC
Organism: Dialister sp. CAG:357; assembly: GCF_000435155.1. Lineage (NCBI taxonomy): Bacteria > Bacillati > Bacillota > Negativicutes > Veillonellales > Veillonellaceae > Dialister > Dialister sp. CAG:357. Next base: position 2,750 of record NZ_FR896399.1, read on the forward strand.
TTTTGTGCAGCAGTAAACGTATCGGCATCAATAATGGCCGGATAATAATCATCCCCGATATAGTGCGTCGTTTGCAGGATATGGCGGATGCCACTGTGGGAAACGTGAATTGTTGCTTCTTTCGCTGCCGTAGTCAGTGCAGCTCCGGCAAGATAGGTTTGGAACAGCACTCGTATTTTTTTGGCTTCCTCCACATCCACTATTGCTTTGCCATTTTTAATCCGGTACCCAAACGGTGTATGGCTCATCACTTATACCAGCCTTTCCCGTAGCGTAATGCCGCATTTTAACTTAAAGCCGATTTCTGTTCGAGAGTAGACCAGAATTTGTTCTACAAATTGCTGGAATATTGCCCCATCAAAGCCCGTTAGCATTTTCGCCTTACAAGTATACTGTAGTAATTTTCTCGTTTCGTGTACTGTTTTATTATCGTCACTCAAAAAATCCACAAGGGAATCCTTTTGATGCTGCCATTGTTCAGCTTCCTGCAGCAGTTCGTTATTTCCTTTCTGGTACATCGCAGGCTCTAGATATTTTTTCGCCAGCAGGTACGCCAGTGTTTTTTGATGCTCGGCATTTTCCGCCAGCTTTGTGTCTAGATCTTGAATGACGGTGATGCTGTCGTCCGAATGGAGGGTACGCAAACTAGCAAGAAGCGGTTTTAAAACAAAGGCATGACCAAAGATGAGCTTATTCATCATCGTAACAAAAGCATATTCCAGTGCCGTTTCTTTGATGTATTTTAACGAACATTTTGTGGCATCTGCTACATGGGTGGCGCAGCACCAAGCTACATAGGAATTGCGACCGCCTTGGATCCGCCGTTTGAAGGTGGCGCCACATTGTTGGCATCGAATGATACCGGAAAATGGATAACGGTTCTGATACTTTTTATTCTGTGGCAGCGCACCTTTTTCTTTGCCACGCTGTCGGATGACCTGCTGGGCCGCTTCAAACATGTCTTTGGTGATGATAGCTTCGTGGTGGTGTTTCACCCGGTATTTATCTTTCTCACCATGGTTATGATGACGATTAAAATGTGAATCGGTATAGGTTTTCTGGAAAATAGCATCCCCAGTGTAATTCTCATTTTTCAATATGCCACGAATGGTTGTTGAAGTCCAATGGGTACCGCGTTTAGCCGGAATTTCCTTTGCATTTAATTCCTTGGCAATGGCATCCGTGCCAATACCGGCGAGTGTTTGATCAAACATAGCTTTTACAATCGTAGCCTGTTCAGGCTGCAGCACCAATTTTCCCTCTATTACATCATACCCATATGGGGCGTAAGCAAGTTTAAAGGTGCCATTTTGGAAACGACGCTGTATGGACCAGGTGCTGTTTTCGGCAATCGATACCGATTCATTTTCCGCTAGGCCGCTTAGAATCGATAGCATGAGCTCGCTTTCCATCGATCCGGTATTTAGGTTTTCCTTTTCAAAATAAATATAAACGGTAAGCTCCAGTAATTTACGTACCAGTTCCAGACAATCGGTGGTATTGCGGGCAAATCGGCTGATAGACTTTGTCACAATGAAGTCTATTTTTTTATGCTCGCAATCGTCTATCAGGTGGAGTAGGGCTGGGCGCTTTTCTTTTTTCGTGCCGGTAATACCTTCATCATAATAAATACCGGCAAACTCCCAGTCCGGATTTGCCGTAATGTAGGCTTCATAGTGCTTTCGTTGTGTGGCAAGGCTGACTAATTGCTCCTCACTATCAGTGGATACCCGGCAATAGGCTGCTACCCGCAGCTTATGTTTTTGCGTAGGAAATACAAGCTGGCCTCCGATTTTTGTCACCGTTTTCATGGATTTTCACCTCCTTGTAGTGTGACATAGTACCTCTATATGCCGGATATATCAAGGAATAGGGGGCAATATGGCTGCTAATACCGGTGAAAATGTTTTTCGGTTTACTGCCGTTATTTTGGAAAATTCATTAGCAGAAAGCAGGCCTTTATGGAATAGGGACTGCAGTATGTGTTGGGCACGGACATAATCGACTTCGTGCTGCAGTTGTTCCTGTGATATTGACCTTGCTTCGGCTTGTAGCTTATTTGCTTCGAGTGTATGGTTGCTTAGTTGTTCGTTCATGGCAAATCATCTCCTTACAGATAGGCCATGAAATAGGGGAAAGTAAACCTATTTTGTTAGCCCTTATATCTGTAGTCGATGAAATAAGCTGCTATTCGAACCCAAGACATAAAAAAAAGACCTGCCAGAGTGATGAGACTCCAGCAGGTCCATGGTATATATTCTTATTTTATTTTCGTAATTGCTTCAATGCTTCCTGCAGTCGATCCGGTATGGGAAGTCCCATCCGTACAACATTTTCCACAGTGGAAAGCCCCTTGTTGGACAAGTAGAACAAGATGGTGGCAGTTCGTAACACACTGGAAGGACCAGTATTGCGAATGCATCCGTGATGAATCCCTACATGCGTTTGTTTATTTTCGCAGTTGCTTCAATGCTTCCTGCAGCCGATCCGGTATGGGAAGTCCAATCCGTGCGGCATTTTCCACAATGGAAAGTCCCTCGTTGGACAGATAGAACAAGATGGTGGCAGTCCGCAAGGCGCTGCCGGAACCGAGCATTGTCTCATCCAGCGTATGGGCCACACCGACGAGCACAAAAAGAAGCACCTTCCGGCAGATGCCCATAAAGCCGATCTCACTGGATAGCTGCCGTTCCCGGCAGGCACATAATACACCGGTAACATAATCCAGACAGACGAATGTCAGCAGGGCATAGAGCAGATTGTCAAAGCCGCCGATGAACCATCCCAGCCAGGCACCGATCACCGCACACCCGATTCGTATTTCATTCCATGTCATTCGCATCACCCCGCCAGGGTAGCCTTGATTTCCAGATACTGGTCCCCGTATTTCACATTATCGATAAACTGGATGTTATACTTCTGCCCGCGGAACTTAATGTTCCATTTTTTCGAGATATCCGAGCGGTATCGGATAACAAATGACACATCCTTTTCCAGATGGACGGCTGCGGCAAAAAAATACTCCCCGCCGTGGATATTGGTTACCTTGGCCCAGGTACTGCCCTTGCTGACCAGCGTGGTATCATACCCGCCCTGCCCATCAGAGACATTCTCCTCCACCATAAACTCAATCCGCTGCTTCATTTCCCCGATATCCATCAGAACACCTCATCCCGATAGGAAAACAGCATGGCCCTCATGAGCTTGATCATGGCATCGAAGTCCGCCGTATCCCGGTTCTCATACAGATAAGCCACACCATACAGAATGGCCGTCTTGATGTCCTCCGGCAGTGTCGTGTAGTCGCTCAGCGGATGGCGCAGTACATTTTCTACCGTCGTCGTGGAGGACTGAATCAGACTGTCGATCAAGGCATCCTCTACATCGTTATCAATACGCAGGTATAATTTAGCTTCGTCCCGTGTTACTGCCATGCTGCCACCTTCCTTCTGTTATTTGCTGGCCTGTTTGAGCGTCTTGATGGCTTCCGGTAATACGATCTTGGCATCGACGCGCTGAGAGCCGAGAAAACCGACCTGACCAGTAACCGCGTATAATTCGTTCAAACGCTTAAAGGTGCGGCCCTGCCTGTCGGCAATCCAGTAGTAGGAGAAATCACCGAACAGCACCGTCTTGGCATCGGCTGCCATCTGCGGCATATACCGGCTGGTGACGACAGGGCAGTTCAGAATCTTATCCGGCACATCGGCACTGACGGAAGGCTGCCAGATATACTGGCCCTGCGTATCCTTCAGCTTCCGGATGGCCTTTACGGTGCTTTCATGCAGCAGCAATGTAGCCGATTTGCGGTACGGTTCGCGGAGCGAATAGTACAACTCAATCAAATCATCAAAGGTAATCGCCGTAGCAGAGGCGGCAGTCGAGCCATCCGAAGCACCAACAGTATCGACGAGAATGCCGGACGGACGATCCGTTCCGGTGCCGGTGAGGAAGGCTTCTTCTTCGGCATTGCCCAGCCTTCTGGCGAACTCCTGCGCCATGTATCCTTCCAGGTCGAAGGCAGAATCGTTCAACAGTTCTTCGGATACCTTGACGAGCGTACCCAGCTTATGCGCCCCGATGGATACCTGGCCGAAGGTGGTGTTGCTTTCAGTGTAGGCTGCTTCTTCATCCGTCCATGCAGCAGTTCCCTCGCTGGCAACAACCGGAATCTTATGGTCGCCGCTGGCGGTCTGGATCACATGAGACAAAGAGCGCAGCACATTTTCCTCGGCCAGCATCTGGATCAGCGTTCGTTCGAATTCGTCCGGTACGAGGTAGCCGCCCTGTGGATCGGCCCCTTCCTTTAAGGTGTTGCGGATTTCCGGACGGGACTTGCCGCGCATGCTGTCCCAAAAGGCGGGTGCATAGGCGTCGCTGAACCTGCCATGCTTAGTTACATCCTGTTTTGCAGGCTTGTTCACAATAGCGGTTGAAGCCGGCCTGCTTAATTCAAGATCAATGGCAGCCTGCGTTTTCAGTCGGTCGATTTCCTTGCCCAGCGCCATGACATCGGCTTCCATCTTGTCATAGGTGGCGGCATCTTCGGTGGAAAGCGTGTCACCGGCTGCCTGTTTTTCATCCAGGAATGCCTTGGCCTGCTCCCAGATATTAGCACGTTTTTCCTGCAGTTCTAATAGTTTACTCATATTGGTACCTCCATTTAATGTGTTAAGAGCGACAGTCGCCGCTGCAGCGACGCTACGGATATATGTGACTCTGTTTTTATCCTTGATTTCTTGGCGATGGCTTTGTTCAACAACGCATTGGTGACCTGCCGCCGGGAAAAAGAATAACTTCCCATACTGGCAGCATCATGCATTTGTTTGCTATCACTATCAGTCAAAATGCTGTCGGCAAAGCCGAGTTCGATTGCTTTTCCCGCATTCATCCAGGTCTCGGCATCCATCAGATGGGATAACTGGGTGCGGGAGAGTCCGGTCTTTAATTCATACGCATTGATAATGGATTCCTTTACCTCTGACAGCATAGCGATGGCTCGTTCCATTTCATCGGTGTCGCCCATGGCGATCGTGAACGGATTGTGGATCATCATCAGTGCGGTCGGTGCCATATTGACGGTTGTGCCTGCCATAGCAATCACGGAGGCAGCCGAAGCCGCAATCCCGTCGATATTGACATGGACCTGCCCGGCATAATCCATCAGCATGGCATAGATCTGGCTGGCTGCTACGCAGTCGCCGCCGGGCGAATTCAGCCACAAGGTGACATTGCCCTTCCCGGATGCCAGCTCGTTTTTAAACAGCTTCGGCGTTATCTCGTCATCGAACCAGCTTTCCTCGGCAATGGTACCGTCAATGGTAAGGATGCGTCCGGCATCATTGTCGGTATTCCAGTTCCAGAATTTCTTCATTTGTTTTTTCCCTCGCTTTCGGTATAAAATTTTCCTGCCTGATCCAGCGGCAGCATATTACCGTTGACCAGATACGTATCGCCGCCCTGTTCGGTAGGGATGCGGTTCATATCCTCAAGCTCCCGGATGTCGTTGGCGGAGAGCCAGCCGTTCTGCCTGCCGATGGCATACCCGTTCATGCGGCTCTGGTAGTCGCCGCGCAGCAGACCGTCCACATTAAATTTCGTAAAGACCTGCGAGCGTTCCGACGGCAGCACCAACTGCTGGTTCATGGTCTGCTCCCAGCGGACGCACCAGGGATTCAAGGTATATTTGACAAATTCCAGCGACTGCTGCTCGATATTGGAGAAGATGGATTTTTCCAGATCCCCGACCATATGCGGCGGCACCCGGAAGATACGGGCGATCTCGTCAATCTGGAACTTTCGTGTTTCAAGGAACTGCGCCTGATCCGGCGGGATGGATAGCTGCTGGAAGGTCATGCCTTCCTCCAACACGGCTACATTGTGCCGGTTCGTGCCGGAAAATTGGGCATGCCAGCTTTCCCGCAGCTTGACCGGATCCTTCACGATGCCCGGATGTTCTAGGATACCGCCCGGTGTAGCACCATTGGCGAAGAATAATGCGCCGTACTGCTCGGCTGCCAGCGACATACCGATGGCATTCTTGGCCATGGCAATTGGGCTGTAGCCGATGAGTCCGTCAAACCCAAGTCCCGGAACATGCAGCACCTCATCCTGCGACAGGACAATCTGCTGGCAGCGGTTATCCGCACCGAACTCGTCCGAGTCCTTGGAGTAGGTATAGATAAGCTGACCGTTTGCGGCCCGGCTGACATCCATTTTGCTGGGAAGCAGCGGGTACAGTGCAATCGGTTGCCCGGTGCCGTTCCGGATGATCTGTGCATAGGCATTGCCCCACAAGAGAAGATGACTCATGAGCGTTTCCCGGAAGATAAAGCTCGTCATCTCCGGATTGGGGGCATCATGAAGCAACCTATACAGCGGATGATTGATGGTCTTTTCCCTGCCGCCATCCGGTGTATAACGGTATAGATTAAGCGGCAGTCCGGCGATAGCCTCTGACAACATCCGGACGCAGGCATAGACCGCCGTTGTCTGCATGGCCGTCCGTTCCGTCACCACGTTGCCGGAGGAGGTCGGACCGAACAGAAACGTAAAGGCCGTAGACAGGTAGTTTTTCGGCTTATCGCGTGACTTTTTGCCCCATATACGTTGGAATATACTCATAAAATCAATAACCCCCTTTGGTCATATACACTTTCGCTGTTGTCGTTGCCGCAGCGGATGGCACGGTCGAGTGCCATGACCGTAGCCACGACACCGTCGATCTTTTCGGTGGATTTCTCTTTATCCGGCTTGATATTGCCTGCCGGATCGGATTTGATGAAGATATTGTCCATCATCCAGCGCAGTACTGGATGGCCGCCGTGGGCGATCTTTTTTTCCAGCGTCAGCTTCATCAGTTCCTTGGTGGGAGGACTCATATCTTTGAACCCCTGTCCGAACGGGACGACGGTAAATCCCATACCCTCGAGATTCTGCACCATCTGTACCGCGCCCCAGCGGTCGAAGGCGATCTCGCGGATGTTGTACTGTTCGCCCATCGTTTCGATAAACTTTTCGATGTAGCCGTAGTGGACGACGTTTCCTTCCGTCGTGTGCAGGAATCCCTGTTTCTGCCATACGTCATAGGGGACATGGTCCCGCCGGACGCGAAGGGACACGTTTTCCTCCGGTATCCAGAAGTAGGGAAGCACGACATAGTTGTCTGCTTCATCCTGCGGCGGAAACACCAGCACAAAAGCTGTAATATCCGTTGTGGAGGATAAGTCCAGTCCGCCGTAGCAGACGCGTCCTTTTAATTCGTCCGGCTGTACGGGGAAGGCACAGGCATCCCACTTGTCCATCGGCATCCAGCGGATTGCCTGCTTGACCCATTGGTTCAGACGCAGTTGTCTAAATGCATTCTCCTCAGCAGGATTCTGTCTGGCAGACTCGCAGGCCGCCTTAACTTTGTCTATACCGACCGTAATGCCGAGCGAGGGATTGGCTTTCTTCCACACCTTCACATCCGTCCAGTCGTCGGTATCCTTGGCCCCGTATATCACCGGATAGAAGGTGGCATCAATCTTACGGCCTGCGATAATATCCAGTGCCTTTTGGTGGGTTTCATAGCAAATGGAATGGGTGTCCGTTCCGGCTGTCGTAATAAGGAAATACAACGGCTGCGTTCTGGCATCGCCGGAGCCTTTGGTCATAACATCAAACAGCTTCCGGTTCGGCTGCGTGTGCAGCTCATCGAAAATCACGCCGCTTACGTTAAAACCGTGCTTGCTGTAGGCATCGGCGGATAATACCTGATAAAAGCTGTGCGTGGGAAGGTAAATGATCCGTTTCTGTGAAGCCAGGAGCTTCACCCGTTTGGATAAGGCCGGACACATCCGCACCATATCCGCCGCCACTTCAAAGACAATGGATGCCTGCTGGCGGTCGGCGGCACAGCCATACACTTCGGCACGTTGCTCCCCGTCACCGCAGCATAAAAGCAAGGCTACCGCTGCCGCCAGTTCCGACTTGCCCTGCTTCTTGGGAATCTCGATGTAGGCGGTATTGAACTGCCGGTAGCCGTTCGGCTTTAAGATGCCGAACACATCACGGATAATCTGCTCCTGCCAGTCGATTAGTTCAAACGGCTTCCCAGCCCAGGTTCCCTTGGTGTGGCAGAGACATTCGATAAAAGACACGGCATAGTCCGCCATGGTCTTGTTGTATTTGGAATCTTTGGCCTTGAATTTCGTGGATCGGTAGCGTTTCAACGTTCGCAAACAGCATCACCTCCTTTGCGGCAACAAAAAAAACCGCCGAGGTTGGCAGTCTTGGTGTACAAATTATGATATTGTGTGATTATTTCTTTCTGATTTTAAGGCAGCGGTCTATGCCGTACAGCACGTTCAACGTGCTGCCGTTGTCCCAATGCACCAGCAGGCTGCCGGTGTCATCCACACCGACAACCGTTCCTTTTGTGCCATTCGGTGGAGCCTGGGCATCATCCATTTGCAGCAGTACAATCCGCGTTCCGGCAGGATATGCACTGCGCAGTTGCTCCAATCGTTCCTTATTCGGATATTTCATCATTATGTTCCTTTCTGCCGTTTTTAAAGGCCGAGGAACCGGAAAGGTGCTGCAGGAGCAGCTTCCGTTCGTCCTTGTATTTCGTACCGATAAAGCCAAGCCGCAGCAGGAAGCAGCGGAAGTCGTATTTCTCGTTGATGGATGGGTGTTCCGTTGCCAGTACCCTTTTCTGCTTCTTTGCCAGATGGCAGAGCGCCGTAATGAAATGGGTGTAGGCTTTGACCGTATCGGCATCCAGGCAGCCGGTGAACCAAGGGAATAACACTTTATCTTCCGTTACCTGCATGCGCAGCACATCGATTTGAAAAACTTTTAGCATAAGATTGCTCTTAGCCTGGATCAGTTTCTTTAGGTTTTCCAGTGCCGTATCGGTGAAGAAGGAGCGCGGCATGGCAATCACCAAGTCGTCTATATTCTCCTGCTTAGACGCCGAATCGTCAGGTTCTTTCACTATTGGTTCGGCTGGTTCTGCATGGAATCCCATGCTGTCGAGTTTTTCAAGCAAATCCTCGATTTCCTTTCTGTCAATCATGTCATCAAAATTAAGATTGCCGTCGCGGTCAACAGTAAAACAATCAATTTCGTAGGCGTAGCTGGGAATCCCCTGATACATTTTAGCGGCTCCGGTAATGGTGCTGATGGCATCGGCCAGTTCCTTGCGTGTTTTTCCTTGTGCATGGTACAAAATTTTCATGGTAGTAAACCCCTTTCGTTTTTTATCATGTACATATATCACTCTAACCGGCAATTATAGCAAGGGGTTTGTACCATAAATTACACGTACTATTCTTGTACTGTCGCCATTTTGCCGAGCAGCTTTCCGGTCAGCCACAGGCCACCGTCAATGAGTGTCGGCAGGAAGCATTGGTCACGGAACTTGTTCCAACCGGTTTCCTTGCCAGCGGATTCCTGCAAGGCTACTGTGTAGGCATCTGCTACTTCCTTTACTGCCGGAAGCACCGTTGTATGGAGCCAGGAAATAGTGGCGTTCTTGGCATCCTCCTGCACCGAATCCAAAATATGTTCCTTAATTTCATTTTTAATCGTTTCAATATCCATTTTTTCTATCTCCCTTCAAAATCTGTTATGCCGCGGGCAATGGCCCGGGCGAAATCATCCGCGTTATTCGTAAGCAGCGCGGCATCATCCTCGTTATCAATAAAAGCTGTTTCTACTAAGACGGCGGGCATCGTGGTGTCCTTCAACACGATGAGGTTGGGCCGTTCCTTCAGGCCGCGATCCACCGTGTCAAGACTTTGCACGATCTGCGACTGGATGCAGGCGGCAAGCTGCGGGGACGAGCCGCTGTCGTTAGTATAGACCAGCGTTTCCGTACCGCGGGCGCAGCCGCTGTCGGCATTGCAATGCAAACTGACGAATACATCGGCAGGCCAGGCGTTTGCCGTATCCACCACGCAGGGCAGATCCGGTGTTTCCCCAGCCAGATTATCACTTTGTAGGAGCTGCACCTCGCAGCCTGCCGTCTCCAAATATGTTTGGACGAGACTGCCAATCGTAGCAGCCACATCACATTCCCGCAGTCCGGTGTTTGGGTTCACCGCGCCGCTGTCCCGTTCCCGGTCATGCCCGGGGTTGATAAATACACGCATTATGTTGCCTCCATTTCAGTATAGGTATACGTTTTCCCGTTCCGTGTCACAGTTACCCGTTCGTCCGAGCCGACCTGCTCAATGTAACGTTTCACGATCACATCACAGAACTTTTCATCGAGTTCTATCATATAGCAGCGTCGTTTCGTCTGCTCGCAAGCCAGCAGCGTTGAGCCGCTGCCGCCGAATGGATCCAGTACGGTGCAACCGGTCATGCTGGAATTCAAAATAGGATAGGCTAAAAGCGGGATCGGTTTCATGGTGGGATGGTCCGTATTCTTTTTCGGCTTATCGAACTCCCAGATAGTGGATTCCTTCCGTCCGGTGTACCATTCGTGCTTTCCTTTCTTCTTCCAACCATAAAGCACCGGCTCGTGCTGCCACTGGTAGGGAGAGCGTCCCAGCACCAGCGACTGCTTCTTCCAGATGCAGCAGCCGGACAAATAAAAACCGGCATCCGAGAAGGCTTTTCTAAAGTTAAGTCCCTCGGTGTCGGCGTGGAATACATAGATACTGGCATCGTCTGCCATGACGGTGTGCATGCAGGTGAAGGCAGCGAGCAGAAACTCATAGAATTTGTCATTCTGCAGATGGTCGTTCTTGATTTTTCCGGCCCGGCCTTCGTAGTTGACATTATATGGCGGATCGGTGACCACCAGATTGACCGGTGTTCCCTGCAGCAATCGCTGGTATGTTTCCGGCTGGGTGCTGTCGCCGCAGAGCAGGCGATGGATTCCCAACTGCCACATATCACCTGCCTTGGAAAATACCGGCTTTTTGAGTTCGGCATCCACATCAAAGTCATCATCGTGTACACCATCCTTTATATCGTCCTTGAACAGGTCGTCCAGTTCCGCCGGATCAAACCCGGTAAGCGATACATCAAAGTCGCTGCCCTGCAGGTCGGTAATGAGTAGGGCTAATTTATCCGTATCCCAATCGCCGCTGATTTTATTAAGGGCGATGTTTAGGGCTTTTTCCTTTTCGGTGTCCATGTCGATGACGACGCAGTCAATTTCCGAGATGCCCTCCTGCTGGAGCACCTTCAGGCGCTGGTGCCCGCCGACCACGTTGCCGGTGCGCTTGTTCCAGATGACCGGATCGATGTAGCCGAACTCATCCAGCGAGCATTTCAGCTTTTCGTACTCCGGATCGCCCGGCTGCAAATCCTTTCTCGGATTATAGGCTGCCGGGATAAGGTCTTGTATGTTCTTTTTGATCAATTCCATAATTATTTTCCTTTCCGTGCCTGCAACAG
>NZ_FR896400.1:0-502 GCF_000435155.1 Dialister sp. CAG:357
GCAAAAGAATATGAACCTCTTCTGCTTCTGCCAATCGCATTCGGCGATATTATGGCTAACTTCCCGAACACCGGCTTTGAAACCGATATGGGCGTTATGATGGCCATTGGATTTGGTATTAAGTATGAAATTTTCCCGCCGCTGATTTTCATGGGCGTAGGTGCCATGACGGACTTTGGTCCGCTTATCGCTAACCCGAAGACGGTTCTTCTGGGCGCAGCTGCTCAGATCGGCGTATTCGTCGCTCTGGCCGGCGCTATGCTCCTCGGCTTCAATGTCCAGGAAGCAGCTTCCATCGGCATCATCGGCGGCGCTGATGGCCCGACCGCTATTTACCTGACAACTAAACTGGCTCCACACCTCTTGGGTGCTATCGCAGTTGCCGCTTACTCTTACATGTCCCTGGTTCCGCTGATTCAGCCGCCGATCATGAAGCTCTGCACCACAAAAGCACAGCGCTCCATTAAGATGGTCAACCTTCGTCCTGTAACCCACTTCGAAA
>NZ_FR896401.1:0-23864 GCF_000435155.1 Dialister sp. CAG:357
GAATCGATTTACACAAAACTCTTGACACACCCCACATAATTCTTAAATACAAGACTCGAAGTACTTGCATTAATATTATGGTGTTGTATTATTATAAAGGATTAAAAAGATAGGAGTGATGATTATGTCAGAAGAATTAAATCAGGATAAATATACCATAGACCTGATGAAAACACTTTGGGAAAATACATTCAGGGGTACGATTTTTGACTATAAAAATCAGTACATCGCAACAGTCAGGATTGTATTCAATATCCCATTAGACAGGGATTTGGTTCCGGATAATGCTCCGGAGGTTTCTCCTGCAATAATTGTATTAGTAGAAGATACGATTATCAGTCCTATTGATGTCGTTTCTTTTGAGCAGACCATTACTCCGATTCTTGTCAAGAAATTAACGAGCAGATATTTCCAGCCTGACCGTGTAATGTTCTTCTACCCAAGCCCGGCAGAAGGTGCTGAAACCAAAGAACGTTAAACAACTGCCATCTATAATAAAAAAAACGGATCTCAGATTTTTCTGAGATCCGTTTTCTATTTATTCCGCAGATAAGAGCATCGGATAAAGCGGCTGACCGCCATTATAAATTTCAAAGGTCAAATCCGGATAGTCTTTCTGGACAAGCTCTATTTCCTTATTGCAGCGCTCTTCCGTCAATTCATCCCCATAATAGACCGTTATAATTTCCGTATTCTCAGTCGTGATATTTCCAATTGTCTTCTCGAGGCAGTCGTGAAGATCATTGGTTGCCACTACTTCGTGATCCTTAACAAGTCCCATGTAATCATCTTTATGGATGACTGTTTTTCCAACAACACTGTCTCTTACCGCAGTGGTTATCGATGCGCTGTGGATTTCCTTCATCCTGTCCGACATGTTTTCCATATTTTCTTCGACAGATGCATCTTCAGAAAATTCCATGGCAGCTGCAAGCCCTTCCATAGGATTGGTGGACGGAATTATATTCACCTTATCGCCGAGCATTTTCTGGAGCTGCTGGGCTGCCAAAATGATATTTTTATTGTTTGGAAGAACAATATATTTTTCGTAATGGCCATTTTCAATTCCCAGGCTGATTTCCTGAACGGATGGGTTCATCGACTGCCCGCCGGAGATGACATCGCAATGCAGCTTCTCATACAGTTCTTTCCAGCCGTTTCCGCTGACAACAGCAAGGACGCCCAGCTTCTTTTTAGCAATGACTTTCTGTTTATCCTTATTCTTATGGAACTGGTCTATCATATTGTCGCATTTGATATCATGCAGCGTTCCCCAGTCAGCAGCCATATCAAGTACATGGCCCGGACGCTGTGCATGAATATGGACTTTAATAAGATTATCGCCCTCAGCCACAATCATAGACTCGCCCCAGGCTTCCAGTCTCTTTCTGACCTCTTTAGCCGGCAGTTTGCATGGACTGATGATAAACTCCGTGCAGTATGGATATTCAATGGAGAACTGCTCACCCTTGGCTTCCAGTCTGCTGATGACAGGTTTTACTTCAATATCAATTTTCTCTACTTTTCCTGTCAATCCATTAAGGCATCCCATCAAGAAGAATATCAGTCCCTGTCCGCCTGCATCGACAACATTTGCATCCTTCAGTATCTGAAGCTGTTCAGGTGTCTTGGCCAGGGCTTCATTCCCGCAGGTGATGGAAGCTTCCAGAATCTTGCTGAAATCAGTTTCTGTACGGATGACTTCCCTTGTACCCTTGGCAATTCCTCTGGCTACAGAAAGGATTGTACCCTCAACCGGTTTTGTGACAGATCTGTATGCATAAAGTATTCCATACTGGAATGCCTTGCTCATCTGCCCGCAGGACGCAGTTGTCTTGCCATGCAGTCCCCTGCTGATTCCATGAATAATCTGGGACAGGATAACGCCGGAATTTCCTCTTGCGCCCATAATAGCGCCGGCAGACGCTTTTTCCGCCATGATGCCGATTGGTTCACTTGGATCCACGTCAGCAATCATGCTGTACATGGACTTAAGTGTATTAAGCATGTTATTTCCCGTATCTCCATCTGGTACAGGAAATACATTCAGCTGATTCAGAATTTCATATTTTTGCTGGAACAACTGATATGCACCTATCAACATATTTTTAAAATAAACACTATCAATTGTAGTATACATAACTTTGGCCCCCATTATTTGGCACTTTCAAAAATAATACCCAGCAGCCCAGGCCCAAGATACGACGCCAGAACCGGCGTCCCGGTCGTAAGAGTTACCTCATTTTCGGGATATAACTCTTGCAGTTTAGCCTGCAGGGATTTTCCCCCCTCCTCGTTTTCAATATGTACAACTCCGATTCTCTTGCAAGGGGAATTTTCTTCCAAATACTTCACCATGGATGCAATCGCTTTTTTCTCAGTACGAACCTTAGCTAAAACATCCACTTCGTTATTTGGATTCAAATAGATAACAGGACGAATCTTCAGGATACCGCCTATAAGGCTTGCTGCCTTGCCAATACGCCCGCCTCTGTATAAATAATCTAAAGTATCTACTGTAAATTCAGTCCGCATGTGGAATGTCAAATCAAAAAGCTTCTTGCATACTTCATCAAAAGCCAGATTGCTCTGTGCGAGTTCTATGCCATCCTTAAGAAGCTGGAGCATTCCAATGGCAGTCGTCCTGGAGTCAAGCACGCAGATATTTTTGCGTCCGGACTGTCTGGCAGCTAAAACAGCCCCATTATAGGTTCCGCTTACTGCAGACGTTAAGCACAGGACGATGACAGGATCTTCTTCCGGTACATTTGAAAAAGCCTGAAGAAAATCACCGGTGCTCGGCTGACTTGTCGGTACGGTTTTCTTGTCACGTTCTGAACATTCAATGACCTTTTCTATTGTTACATCGCTTTCAGGTATATATTCCTGATTGATAGAAATAGTCAGGGGAACGACATGTACGTTTTCATGTTGTTCTAGATAACTTTCAGGAATGGCAGAGGTGCTGTCTAACAAAAAATGTATCATATGGCACGGTCCTTCCTATTACTATTTATTCTTATCTTTTTGGGCCTTCTTCTCTGCTCTTCTTTCCTCGAACTCCTTAAGAAGCTGCTGATAATCATCATCATCGTAGCCATTCGTAGCCAGCATGTATTCTCTAATCTTTTTTCTCTGGAGAGCAACATTCATGGCAGACAGTTCAAAGGGATCTAATGAAATCCTGGCAAGCATTTCACCAGTAGAAGAATAGCCGACAATACCTTCTCCTAAAAGATCTACCAGTTTTTCTTTCTTCACTTCTTCACAAAAAGTATGGAAAAAGGTTTCAGCCTCACGAATCATTCTTGCTTTGATACGTTTATATTCTTCAGCCTTATCACTTGGTATTCTGAATCCATCTATCTCTGTATATTTTTCTGGTAAATTGAACATGGTATCTCCTAAATGAAATTATATTAAACTATCACAATTTAAATATATCGCCCGAAACACTTTTGGTCAAGTTTTTGTATGAATGCGCATTACTGTTCATTTTCGTAAGAATCTGAATTATCCGGCTCAGAGGCCCTGTCATCCGGGAATGCCAGTCAATTAAAAATAGACATCTGTAGCACCGGCACCGCCATTTTTAGCATCTGCTTCATGGAATTCCTTGATGAAATTCAGTGTCCTTAAATGATCATGTATACCCCTTCGCAAACTTCCGGTCCCTTTACCATGAATAATGTGAGCAAAAGATACGCCTGCCATAAAGCAGTCATTAAGGAAGCGGTCCACTTCCGGAATTGCTTCACTGACTGTCTTTCCTATTACATTCAGGGATGTGTGAACTGTATTAACAGAAGATGTCTGGTGCTGCCTGCGTATATGCCTGGCTTCAATACCGGATTTGGGAGCATTGTTCTCTTTCGTGAGCGGTTTAAAGCAATGAGACGCTGATACGCTGACCTTCAACATCCCGCATTGTACACTGATCTGGCTGCCCGAAATATTCTTTATTACACCATCGCTATCGAGCGTATCTATAAAGACACGCTGCCCGACCTTTAATGTCTTGGGGTCAATCGGCTCTCTCTTCTGATGATTCTTAGGCATTTTCAGCCCATCTATTTTATTTCTTGCTGAAGAAGCGATATTATTAACGTTTCCTCTCTCGATTTCTGCAGCATTCTTTTTCAAATCTTTAATAATGATTTCAGACTGAATCCTGAGATTTCGTTTGATGTTCTCGGATTCTTCCCTTGTTTTAGCCAATATGCTTTCACGTTTGGCATTGAATTTATCGCTTTCCTCTAAGAGCTTGTCTTTCAAACTCCCGATTTCTTTCATTTGATTCTGAAGATTGGTACGCTCTTTTGATAATTCCCTGCTTTGGGCATTAAGCTTGGCCATTACCTCTTCCATGTTATTTAAAGGTGACATTTTCTTTAAATCTTCAGCTCTTTCTATAATCCCATCAGGAATCTCCAATCTTTTGCAGATATTGAAAGCATTGCTGCTCCCCGCCATCCCTATTACCAGATGGTAGGTAGGCACAAGAGTGATTTCATCAAACTCAACAAAAGCATTTTCCAATCCCTCTGTCTCATATGCCAATTTTTTCATTTCATTAAAATGAGATGTAATAAGAGACGATACATTCCTGTCATTTAAGAATTCAGTAATCGACTGTGCCAAAGATGCGCCTTCAATCGGATCAGTCCCGGATCCCAATTCATCCAAAAGGACTAAATCATCCGAATTGACATTCTTCAAAATATCTGAAAGCTGCGTTACATAACTTGAAAAGGTTGATAAGTTATACTGAATGCTCTGATCATCACCTATGATGGCATAAATATGCTTGTATACGGGAAGCGTTGAACCCTCATCGGCTGGTATGAAAAGGCCGCATTGGTTCATGACGGAAAGCAGTCCGGCAGTTTTCATCGCGATAGTTTTGCCGCCGGCATTGGATCCGGTAATAATAAGTATGTTGAAATCCTTTCCAAGTGTCAGAGAAACCGGTACAACTGACTTTTCAGGAATCAAGGGATGACGTGCATTTTTTAAGTCCAGTATTCCCTTCGGTGAGTATACCGCCCTTACGCCCTTCATATTCAATGCTAGTTTAGCTCGTGTCAGGATAAATTCCAGTTCAGAAACAACTTTGAAATCCTTGCTGATAACATTTACATTCTTTTTTACATTATCGGTCAGATTCTTCAGAATCGTCTGAATTTCCTGAGACTCTTCCACAGAAAGTTCTGCAAGATCATTATTTAACTGGATCGATTCCATCGGTTCCATAAAAAGAGTTTGTCCGGTTGAGGACCTGTCATGAACAATCCCTTTAAATTTATACCGGTATTCTTCCTTTACGGGGACAACATATCTGCCGTCTCTTTGTGTAATAATAGAATCCTGGAAGTAAGTGGAATAATCTTTATTTACAAGAATCTGCTGGAAGAAGTGCCTGATTCTTGACTTAATACGATCCTTTTGGGAACGTATCTGGGACAGTCTTGGAGAAGCCGAGTCCTTCACTTCCCCATGCTCATCAAACACCCTTCCAATGCGGTCAGTAAGACGATCCAATGGCTCAATGAGCCGTGAGATTTCCTCTAAGACCGGATACCTCAAATGTCTTTCCCCTGCGAAGTACAAATTCATGCTCTTATACGTCAGAAGGGATGAGTTCAAATCGATGAATTCATTAGAAAGCAGGATAATATCTTTTTGTGCTTTCTCTATGATCTTTCTTATATCATGTGTTTCTCCCAATGGAGAAGACACTTCTCTTTGAAGCAGTATGACTGCCTCTTCCGTTTCCGTAAGTTTTTGATCGATAATTTCGGGCATTGATGACGGCGTTAATTCGGATGCCATTATTTTAGCCATGGTTGATGGGGCTAGTTCTACTAATTTGCTGCGTATCTGATCAAAATCTAAGATGTTTAATACATCCTGCTCCAATTTACAACACTCCTTTGAAAAAGTGACCACGGCTTATCTTACGGCTGTTTCCTCTCTCTGAAGGATCTGGCGGCATTTTATTGCCATTCAGTATTTGCACATAATCACTGCACACATCGCTTACAGATTCATCAATGCCCCTGAAATCCAGACATAATGCGTTAATTCCGCTCTCTGCAAGCTGTGAAATATACGGTCTCATATCCAAAACACTTGAATTCTGGATATCCATATGGCACCATTCATCAGTTCTCACGGGGAATAGCCTTCCCGTATCGTCCTTAAGAAAGTAGCGTTTCTGCTGGCAATATCCCGGACAATGGGATTTATCGATATCTCCGCAAACTGAGTTGATCACACAATATTCTGACACCATTAATTCTGTGCGTCCATACGCATAGACGGCTAAAGGTATCCTGCTTTCCCTTCTGATTCCTCTGATCTGGGGTATCGTCAGTTCCTGGGACAGCAATACGCCGCTGAATCCCCATCGTGTCAATGTATCTGCTGCTTCGCTGTTAAATATATTCAATGAAGATCCGGCATATACCGGTATCCCGTCATGTAAATCCTTAAGCCATTCAAGGGCTCCCAAGAATTCAACCAGAATTCCATCCGGCCTTACATTTTCCAATATTTTTAGAAATCTCCGGGAAGCCTGCTTTTCGTATTTATCTCTGACAACTCTCGGTGTAGCAAAAATAATCTCAGCATCATTATTCCTGCAGAATTCAGCAGCCTTCATATAATCATCCATCTTCACTGGTACATGATCAAAGGAATCGCCGCCGAAAATAAAGCCTTTTATTCCCTGCGAAACAGCTTCCTTTATATGCCGCAGGGAATTTGTTCTTACCCAGATCCGGGCATCCTTCTTTTCATCCAGGGTTTGTGAAATATTTGCACCGGTCCAGTTTTCTTCACCGGTCTTTATATTCTCTTCATGCCTTTTTACCCTGATATCCTGCAATTCAAGAATTGCGTCCTGTCTCAAATGGTTCAAGACACTTTTAGGCAGCAGACATCCCTCATTGCTGACTTCCAGGTCATTTAATTCGAACACCGTATTTCCGAGCCTGGATAACTGTTCCCGGACGATGCTGTCCTGTGTAGCACCATGCATTGCGGTTTGGGCAATATAAGAGGACGTAATTTTGGCAACATTGCCGTCCTGATCACGAATAATTAATTCCACATTTCTGTCCGGCTTGGCAGACAAAGAAGCATCTATTAATATCTTTTGATCCATATCCTTTAATGTGTAGGTATTTTTTCCCGGATCCAAAATCCAAAAGACCTGCCCCTTCGTCATGGGTCTTATCTTTGTTTTGACCTGATAGATCCCGCGGCCTTTTCTGTATACATTTTTCATCGGAACAAATTCAATTGTTCTTTTATTCGAAATAAATGTAATGCCGGTAGCAGATTGTCTTCTTATATCAGCTGCAGATGCAAACTCAAATTCATCATGATGGATATTCCTTACGACTCCGGCTTCAATGCCACGATTTCCCGGTGCAAATTCTGTTACCATGTCAGCGCTGATATCATCATCCAGATAACCAGTCGTATATCCGCGGTTAAACTCTGATTTAAGACGGATGACTTCTTTGCCGTGATCTTTAAATACAGCACCTTCCTCAGCCGCATCAATTGCTTTTCTGTACGCAGAGACTGTGTTATACACATATTTCGGACTTTTCATGCGTCCTTCGATCTTCAAAGACTTAACCCCTGCATCCAGCAGCTGAGGAACGGAATCCAGGCCAATCAAATCTTTCAGGCTCAATATATACCTGCCCTTTTCCTTGTTGATGGTCTGTCCGGAAAGATCAACAAGGTCATAAGGTTTTCTGCACGGCTGGGCACAGGCTCCCCTGTTTCCGCTCCGTCCGCCGCTAAAGCTGCTCATCAGGCACTGTCCGGAATAGCAGACGCAGAGCGCACCATGAATAAACACTTCAATCTCGACACTGCAGGAAGAAACAATATTCCTGATTTCCGTAAGTGACAATTCACGCGATAAAACGACGCGCTTGAAGCCTAAAGATTCAAGAAACTTTACACCGGCCAAATTGGAAACCGTCATCTGCGTGCTGGCATGAAGCGGAATATTAGGCGCCAGCTCCTTTATAAGATCAATACAGCCGAGATCCTGTATTAACAAGCCATCAATATTAATGGAGCTAAGGAATACCAGATATTCTTTCAATGACTCCATTTCAATATCACCGATCAGTGTATTCAGAGTGACATAGACAGCCACTCCTCTGGTATGAGCCAGACGAACGGCATCCTGCATTTCTTCAGGAGAGAAATTACCTGCAAATTTACGCGCACTAAAACTCTTTCCTCCAAGATAAACCGCATCAGCGCCTCCATCCAAGGCAGCTATTAAATGTTCTGGTGAGCCAGCAGGTGCTAATAATTCCATGATTATCCTAATTCCTCCATAAAGCTGAGTACTAAGCAGAAACCGTACTCAAAATTGTATTCCGGCATTTAAATTCATTCCATATTAATGGGCAATATTAATGGGCAATAGATAATATTCAATCTCAGATACGATTATAAAATAGTAAGAGGAGATATTCAATAATATGAATATCTCCTCCACACAAAATCAATTCTGTTTAAGATTACTTTACTTCAGATTCGTATCTTCCCAAAGTAAAGCAAAGATCTGAAAGTCGATTAAGATAACGTATGTCCACTTCATTTACAGGTTCTGATTCATTAAGTCTCCACATTGCCCTTTCAGCTCGTCTGACAACACTTCTTGCTGCGTTCAGGAAACTTTCACTCTTTGTTTCGCCTGGAACGAGGAAATGATCCAACGGCTGTAATGATTCTGTGTAACTGTCAATCAGACGTTCCAACTCAGTTACGTCCTCTGGCTTGATATTAGGTTCATTACCTACACTGGCAACATCAGCCATGAGCATCCAAAGATCTTTTTGCAGCTTATAAATTGTAGATTTTACATTTTCATGAACTGCAAAAGCCCTTGCCTGCCCAAGAACGGAGTCTGCCTCATCTACCGAGCCATAGGCTTCAACGCGTAAACTATCTTTAGAAACACGCTCTCCGGTATAAAGACTTGTTTTACCTCTATCTCCTGTACGCGTGTATACTTTCGACATAAGATCACCTTATTTCTTTAATTCAGGGAACCAAAGACCGATTTCTCTTTCTGCTGTTTCTGGAGCATCAGATGCATGAACGACATTTTCATCAATAGAAGTTGCGAAATCACCACGGATGGAGCCTGGTACAGCTTTCAGCGGATCGGTAGCGCCGTTGATTTGGCGGACAGCAGCAACTGCGTTTTCACCTTTGATAACCATAGCGAGTACAGGACCAGAAGTGATGAAAGCGATAAGATCCTTGAAGAATCCTTTTCCTTCATGTTCTGCATAATGTTTCTTTGCCAATTCTTCCGGAACCTGAATCATTTTAATAGCTTCAACTTCCAGGCCTTTTCTTTCAAAACGGGAGATGACTTCACCACAAATATGTTTTTTAACACCATCCGGTTTTACAAGAACAAGAGTTTTTTCAATAGCTGACATAAAACGCCTCCTTAAAAATAATTGTCTTAATGCATTCTTGCTGCGATTTCACGCAGTCTTTTCACACGATCCGCCGTAGATGGATGCGTAGAAAATAAATTTTCAATACCACCAACCGCAGAAAGAGGGTTAATGATAAACAAGCCACTAGTAGCCGGCTTAGCACCGGGCATAACTACATGATGGGCATAATTATCCAGTTTTTCGAGAGCACTGGCAAGTGCAAGCGGCTTCCCTGAAATTTCAGCGCCTGATGCATCAGCCATATATTCTCTGGAACGGGAAAGTGCGAACTGAATCAGCGTTGCTGCCAATGGAGCAAGCACTATTGTAACAATTAATGCTACAGGATTCATACGTTCGCCATTCTCATCACGCCCGCCAAAAATTGCGAACCACTGTGCCATCTGTGCAATATAGCCTATTGCCGAAGCAATAGATGCTGCTAGAGTCATTATAAGTGTATCATGATGTCGAATGTGTGACAACTCATGACTTATTACTCCGGCCAATTCATCTTTATTTAATCTGGAAAGAAGTCCTTCCGTTATTGCTACTGCTGCATGATTTACATTACGGCCAGTTGCAAAAGCATTAGGGACATCTGTAGGAATTACATAAAGTTTCGGCATAGGTATCTTTGCATTTTGGCAAAGCTTTCCAACCAGATCGTACAATTCAGGAACATCCTGAGGTGATACATACTTGGCATCATACTGTGCCAAAGCAATTTTATCACAGTTCCAGTAAGTAATAAAATTAATGCCAAAAGATACCAGAAGCATTGTAAATGCTCCCGATCTGCCGCCAAAGGCACCGCCAATTGCCATTAGGATTACGCTGAGCAGTGTCAGCAGAATAACTGATTTGACTCTGTTCAAATGAAAGACCTCTATTCATTGAAAATAATAAATATAATAAGGTAGAAAAATGGTCGGAACGACATGATTCGAACATGCGACCTCTACCACCCCAAGGTAGCGCTCTACCAAACTGAGCTACGTCCCGACAGATACTACAAGTACTAGAATACACAGAATCTGCGTTTTTGTCAAGTCAGACCGCACTGATCCCGGACTGGTCAAAGTCAAGCACGATATATGAAGATGTTATTCCATGATGCTTGAAAGTACTCACCATGCTTTCACCAACAAGATGTGCTTTATCCGATGGCGAAAATGCAATAATGGTAGGACCGGATCCGCTTATCGTCGCTCCATAAGCACCAGCTTTTACACTGCTTCTTATGACTTCTTCCGAACCTGGTATAAGACCTAAACGATAAGGAACATGAACATGATCGTCCAGACCAAACTTAAGATATTCCGGCTTGTTATACATAAAGGCTGCCATTAAAAATGATACGGCACCTATGTTATGGACAACATCACTTCTGACATAAGATGCAGGCAAAACCGCACGGGCTTTTTCTGTATGCAGCTCAAAATCAGGTATAGCGACGACTGCCTTCCATTGAGAGGGAATATCGATGCGCTCAGCTACGACATTTCCATTCTCTATAAGAGCCATGCAGAAGCCGCCTAAAATTGCAGGAGCTGCATTATCAGGGTGGCCTTCCATTTCAGCCGTTATGTCAAGAAGTTCTTTCCTGTTGAAAGGTTCTCCCATCAGCAGATTCGCAAGGAAAACCCCGGAGGCAAGTGCTGCTGAACTGCTTCCCAGCCCTCTTGCAAAAGGAATTCTGTTGATCAGGTACATACTGCCGCCAGGAAGTGTGCGCCCTGCTTTGGAAGCGGTAACATTCATAGCCTTAATAATCATATTATCCAGGCCTGTAGTAATCTGATCGACACCTTCGCCTTCTGCATCAATCATCGTATCCTCAAGCTTGACATTCTCATCAGGTACGAACTGCACCACATTATAAAGTCCCAGAGACATCCCCAGTGTATCAAATCCGCTTCCTATATTCGCTGTTGTTGCCGGGACGCGGACTATATATGTTTTACCTCTTGCCATCATCCATTACCCTTATAATATTTGCAACCTGCCTCATGCACGGAAGTACCTGAAGCGCCTTTTCAACATGAATAATATTCTCCCTCGGAGTTTCTTCGGTAATAATCATCAATTCAGCTGCGTCCTCAATCCTGCTCTTCTGGACAACTTCTCTGATACTGATATTGTTGTCGGCATAAGCAGCAGCAATCTGAGAAAGTACGCCTGTCATATCATCTACAAGAAGTCTGAAATAATATGCATTTTTCAGTTTAAGCGAAGAATAGAAAGGAATACGCTTCGTTTCAGTAAGCATCATTTCTGTTCCGGTTGAATGATTCAAAATATGCTTTGCTGTGCTTATGACATCTCCCATAACAGCACTGGCTGTAGGAAGAGAACCGGCGCCCCTGCCATAAAACATTACATCCTCGACAATATTGCCAGTAACGTAAATTGCATTATAAGATCCCTTGACTGATGCAAGCGGATGGCTTCTAGGAACAAATGCCGGATAAACATTGAGAGCTATGCCGTTTTCCTGCCTCATAGCAACAGCAAGAAGCTTTATCGTATAATTCATCTCACTGGCATACTGGATGTCCTTTTGTGAAATCTTTTCAATGCCTTCTACAAGAACATCGTCAAATGTGACATTGGCACGGAAACCGATGGATGCAAGAATGGCAAGTTTTCGCGCTGCATCATATCCGCACACATCATTGGTCGGGTCAGCTTCGGCATATCCTTTTTTCTGTGCAACCCTCAGCGCATCAGAATAGCTTACACCGGAATCATCCATATCTGACAATATAAAGTTCGTCGTTCCATTTACGATACCGATGATGCTTTCTATCTGATTTGCCGCCAAAGAGTCATGCAGCGGCTTTAAGATCGGTATCCCGCCTGCTACACTCGCCTCGCAGGAGAAGTTTACCTTGTTCTCGGTTGCCGTATGCATAATTTCCGGGCCGAAAAGGGCCACCAGATCCTTATTGGCACTTACAACATTGATCCTATGGTTGAGAGCTTCAAAAATGTATTCTTTCGCAGGATGAATTCCCCCCATCACTTCAATAATGATCTCTGGGGCGGCATCTATAACACAGTTGAAGTCATCTGTTACGACAACATCCTTCAGGATATCCAGATCTCTGTACTTTTCAGTATTTCTTACCAGAACATGCGTGATACGAAGTTTGCAGTCAATCTGATCTTCAATAATCTTGCCATTTCTCCGTATTACCTCAGCAACACCGCTGCCTACAGTTCCAAAACCAAGTAACGCAATATTGATTTCTCTCATGTTAATTCTCCTCTTGCCTCAAATATCAGAGACTGGATTCCTTTCATTTCTTTGATCGTCTCCTGTAAATATTGAAGGTATGATAAAGATTCCTCAGTCTTTATTGTTATAGTAACCGCAACGAGCTTCTCTGCAGGGATACCCCTGTTTAGAGAAATAATTTCATTCCGATCCTTGACAATTCTTCTAAGAACTCGGTTGAAAACTGCAAAATCATCCGACATTACCAGGAAAAGAACGACTATCTTATCTTTTTCTGTTTCAAATGCAGGGGCAACATGGTCTTTATATTTATAATATGCACTTCTGCTGATATCCACTTTTTTCACGGCTTCATTAATAGATCCGCAAGTCCCGTCCTGAAGCATTTCTTTTACCCGGATTGTTTTCTTTATGGCTTCAGGAAGTATTTTAAGATCTACTAAATAAAACTGTTGATCCTTTTTCTTCATAAATACTCCTTGATTTAAATAATTGAATGATGCTCTTCAACATCAAATGCATTCAATATGCCCGGTATTTAACAAATAAAAGGAACTTCAGAGATTATAAGATGAATCATAGATCCCTGTATGAAATTAACTCCACATCCTTTTCTTTGAGCTCGTTCTTTAGTCGGAGCGAAAGCAAGGCCTTTAACTCATCCTCACCATGATAACCCCAATGGAATGTTGATTCCATCAATTGCGAGTTTGCAGCGGGATGACACATAAACTCGGTAACACCTGCTTCAAGCTTCCCGGCAGCATCATACATCCGCTGCTCGTGGAAATGCCCTCCATAAAGCATTCCGAAAAAATGATCATTTGATTTGATTCCTGCTTTCTTCAGACTGTCCCGATGATTCCTTGCCATCAGAGACAATGCATTTTTAGCAGAAAATCTGAATAAACTCTTTGGCCTGAAAGAAAGGCCAAAGGTGAGACTTTCATCAGGAACACGCATGCAGTGTATCTTGTATTTCTTTGCCAGGCTTAACGCGATGGGAAAAAAATTATTCCACATATGCATATGCTGGTGTCCATCAATATGCGTGACCGAAAGCCCTGTATCAAGAATCTTTCTTATCTGGGCATCCCATTCATTATATACATCCTCTGCGCGTATCAATCCCTTCAGATCACGCAGGATCAAGTCAACATAATTATTGCAAAGCACGCCATTATCCCAAGTTATGGAAGGGACCTCAGCCTGAGGCAGCACTGTTTCCAGCCCGCCAACAAGAGTCAAATGAATTCCTATCCCTATATCCCCCATTGTTTTGGCCATAGCAACAGCATCATCAAAGGCGCGTCCTCCAGCCATAATCGAAGTACTTGTCAGTATACCCGATTCAAATCCCCGATAAACTGCTTTATTCACAGTCTCGTGAATTCCGAAATCATCGGCATTAACAATCAACCTTTTTTTCATAGCTTCTCCAGACCCTGAAAATGTACAGCATCAACCGGTACATTCTCTTTTTTAAAACACATCATGAATATACGTTCCCAAAGCTTTATTTTGTCAATCTTTGAAATGAAACAAAATAATTGCAGATGCTATGGCAACATTTAATGACTCAACACCGGCAATCGGTATATATACATTAAAGTCTGTCATTGCCAGAATTTCCGGACTGATTCCATTTCCTTCATTCCCGAATACAAAAATACAATCCTCTGGAACATTTGCCTCTTTATAAGGCAGCGCATTTTTTAATGCAGTCCCAATGAATGATATCCCGGATTTCTTCAGATCCTGCAGAAACTCCAGTGAAATATTTTCGTAGACAGGGATTCTTAAAATGCTTCCCATGGAACTTCTGACTGCTTTGTCTGAGTAAGCATCTGTACAGCCTTTCGTAAGAAGAATCCCCTTTACTTCAGCAGCTGCCGCAGTCCTGATAATAGTACCGATATTTCCCGGATCCTGTATGCTGTCTAATAAGACATATCTGCCTTTCATGGGATTCTTTAAACGCGCGGGATCAGGCACTTCCTTTTTTACTATAAGAAGTATTCCCTGACTGTGTTCCGTAGATGATATTAATTTCATTAATTTATCATCTATAAGCAGTAATTTCCAATGGAGAATTTTCGCACGTTCAAAAAACTGATTTAAATTTGAATCATCTGCATACCGTGCTGTAAAAAAGCATATGCAGTCTTCAATTCCTAAATCATTGGCATCATAAACACTACGGATTCCCTCCATAACAAATAATCCAAATTTGTCCCTGTATTTCCGATGCTTCAGCTGCATCGCGCATTTTAACCATCTGTTAGTCTGACTTGTTATTAATTCCATAGTGAATACCAATTAAGCTTACATAAAAATACTCCAGCCGCTGGTTAGAGCTTCAATATCTCTTTTGCCTTATCGTAAACCGTAGAAACGGCGATTGAACTCATTTTACCATCACCGGCCGTCAAGATGACACTGTTATCATTGCCATAAGGCCCGCTTCTGTCGGCTTTCGTAGGACCAAACAAAGCAATGATCGGTGTATGCATTGCATTAGCGATATGCAGTGGACCCGTATCGCTGGAAATATGCAGCGATGCCATCTTTTCGAGTGCAGCCAGTTCGAGAAGGTCTGTCTCACCAACAAAATCAACTATATATGATGATGTGTAATAACCGGTAATTTTCTCGGATAAATCCTTCTCATTTTTTGTACCAGATATGACTGTATAAATCCCCAGGGCTGAGAATTCTTTTGCTAATTCACCCCAGTATTCTATCGGCCATTTCTTTTCCTCGCCGCGGGTCCCCGGGACAATGACGACATAATCCCCATTGACACCATGCTGGGCCAACTTTGCCTTCACAGTCTCTTCCTGCTTTGAGCAATCCCTGATCGGGAATTCGATTTCATCACAATTACATCCCAGGTATCTCATTACGTCAAGGAGCTGTTCAATAATATGTCCATGCTTGTGAGGTCCGGAAATCGGTTTGCTTACTAGGAAGCTGCCTTCACGTGCGTCATTATACCCAATCCTTGTGCTGCATCCGGAAAATGCTGCAATAATCGCACTTTTGGCTATCATTTGAAGATCTATGACCAGATCAAACTTCCTGCTGTGAAGTTCTTTTCTGACAGATAAAAGATACTTTAAATCCTTAATCTTTTTTCTATCAACCAGAAATATTTCATCAATCCAGGGAAGTTCAGGAAGAATCTTTGCAAACGCAGGATGAACAGCCCAGGTTATGCGGGCTTCCGGGAAAGATTTTCTCAGAGCATACAAAGAAGGAAGTGCGTGAATGATATCCCCCAAAGAGCTCATTTTAACAATCAATATGTTTTTATATGTCTTCCTTGCCATTGTCTCTATATCCTAAACCAGCTAATTTTTGATATACAAAGTCCTTAAGATTTGTCCCATCAAACAGGAATCCCTTAATACCCGCCGCTTCTGCGGCTTTAATATCCCTATCGGAATCACCGAAAAGGAAAACTTGATCCTTGGGAAGATTATACTCGTTTATTGCCCTGATAATCATCCCTGGAGCGGGTTTTCTGCAATCACAGACAACATCGTACTTCTTCACAGGTGCACCTGGTAAATGGGGACAATAAAAGAATTTCGTTATATTTCCGCCTAATTCACGAAAAGAAGAATTCATTTGTTCATGAAGCAATTGAACGTCGCTTTCTGTATAATAGCCTCTTGCTACACCGCTTTGATTTGTAGCGACAAAAAGAAGCCATCCGTCCTCTGTCAGCCTGGCAACTGCTTCACGGGCTCCATCAATCCATTCTAATTCATCCCAGGAATGTATATATCCCTTATCCTTATTAAGTACACCATCTCGGTCAAAGATTATCGCTTTCTTAATGGTGTTCATTGAATTTACCATTCCATATCATCAATAATCTGACAAATAATATGTGCACATAAAATATGCATTTCCTGTATTCTTGCAGTAACATCAGCGGGAACAACAATCGCAACATCACACAAAGATTTCATCAATCCACCCTCATGTCCTGTAAATCCGATTGTCTTCAGTCCCTTGCTGCGGGCTGTCTTTAAAGCTTCATTGACATTTTTGCTGTTTCCGCTCGTCGATATAGCCCAAAGCAGATCTCCTGAAACGCCTAAACCGCTCACCTGTCTGGAAAAAACAAGGTCAAAATCATAATCGTTCCCTACTGCAGTTAAAATAGAAGAATCTGTCGTCAGAGCTATAGCAGGAAGTGATTTTCTCTCATTATGATATCTTCCTACAAACTCAGCGGCAATATGCTGAGAATCAGCTGCACTTCCTCCATTACCGCAGACAAGTATCTTATTCCCAGACTGAAGTGTATGCGCGCATAATGCAGCCGCTTCTTCTATAACCGGTGCAAGCATTTTAGTTTTATTCAAAACATTTTCGTGTTCTTCAAAACACTTCAATATCAAATCATTTGGTATCATTATTATCCTCTGTCTTTTTAGTCTTCGCAGTATCAGAATCAGCAGATTTCGCCTTCGAACTCTTCATTAATGCTTCGAGTTCGCTCATAAAACTGCCGATATCCTTAAACTCACGATAAACCGATGCAAACCTTACATAAGCAACCTGATCCAGTTTCCGCAATTCTTCCATAACAATATTGCCAATCATTTCGGTAGAAACTTCCTGGCCAAGATCGCTTCTAACTTTTCTCTCAACAACATCAACAATATTTTCAATTTGCTCCGAGGTGATATTTCTCTTTTCGCAAGCTCTGATCAACCCGCTTCTCAGCTTATTCCTGTTAAAGACTTCACGTGTTCCATCTTTTTTGATAACGCGAAGAGGCGCTTGTTCTACAGTTTCATAGGTGGTAAAACGTCTTCCGCAGGAAAGACACTGGCGGCGTCTGCGAATGGATGCACCATCATCTGTATCTCTGGAATCTGTTACCTTGGTGTCTGCACTGCTGCAATAAGGGCATCTCATGTCTATCTCTCCTTAGATTATAGAAAGTGGAAGAAAAAGCCACACTGCAACCGCGGTGTGGCTTTTCAGGTTATAGCTTATTTTCTGAGGAATTCCGGAACCGCAATACCCGGGTTGGGGCGTACAGAATTACTGAATCTTGGCCCAACAGAATTAGGTGATGGTTTCTTTTTGTCGCCGAAGCCGGTAGCAATAACAGTAATCTTTACTGTATCGTTATCAAGATCCGGATCGACAGATGTTCCCCAAATGATATTAGCATCTGGATCAGCAGCTTCTGTAATAATTTGAGAAGCTTCATTAATTTCGAAAAGACCGAGGTCTTCATTGCCTGTAATATTGATGATAATGCCTTTTGCTCCATCAATGCTGCGTTCAAGAAGCGGGCTGTTGATTGCCATGGTAGCTGCATCGCTGGCTCTGTTATCGCCGGTACCGATGCCGATTCCCATTAATGCTTCACCCTGATCGCTCATGATGGTCCTGACATCTGCAAAATCCAGGTTGATGATTCCAGGTACTGTAATCAAATCGGAAATACCCTGAATTCCCTGACGAAGAACATCATCTGCTGTTTTGAATGCATTCTTGATTGATGTTTTCTTATCAATAATTCCCATCAATTTATCGTTAGGAACGACGAGGATTGCATCAACATTGTTTTTCAAACGTTCAATGCCTTCTTCAGCATTCTTAGCTCTAACCTTGCCTTCAAAGGAAAATGGCTTGGTTACAACTGCAATAGTCAGAGCGCCTAATTCTCTTGCACACTGCGCAGCTACAGGAGCAGCACCGGTTCCTGTGCCGCCGCCCATTCCGGCTGTAACGAATACCATATCGGCTCCGGTCAATGCTTTGGTCAGATCTTCTCTTGATTCCTCAGCTGCCTGTTCGCCAATTTCCGGTTTTGCACCAGCGCCCAGACCTTTTGTTAATTTTTCACCGATCTGAATTTTTGTTTCAGCTTCAGATTTATTTAAAACCTGCAGTTCAGTATTAACGGCAATAAACTCAACACCTTTAACCTGTTCATCAATCATACGGTTTACAGCATTGTTTCCGCCGCCGCCAACACCAATAACTTTAATTTTTGCAATTTCAGATTGTTCCATGTTCACTCCTCCTCCAGGATATTTTGCGTCATGTATTGACCTAGTTCACCTATGTTCACGTCAGTTATATTTTACATTGTACAATAATTTAAGTAAGTTCGCCACATCTATAGAAAACATTCCCAAAAGAAACTAAAAGAATGTGAGCTATTTCTTTAATTTAATATAAGGCGATGCAAGATTGGCATCTACAAATTCGACAGAGAGACCTCTGGCCTTCACATCCCCGACCATATCTTCCGCAAGCTCGGCCTGTTTATCGATCTGCGATCCGTTCCCAAGCCGGACGGTTATGCCGTCTCTGGTGTAAGCGATTATGTTCTGCGGATTTCCTATATTGATTTCCGAAAAGTCTTGTACACTTTCAGGTTTTAAATGATTCAAAAACTGCATGGCCTTATCTATTTCATCACCGCTGACATGATCACCGATCAGCAGATTTCCGAAACGCTTTCCTGTAATCATCGGTACACTGACTTTATGGATGGATTGAACGGTTTCCATAACAAGTCCGGTCTTATCAATAAAGGCATATCCATAATCATCCTGCACAACAGCCAGGGGGATCCGGTCTGTTATATCCACATCGATCGTAAGCGGGAAAACTCGTGTGACATTAACCTTTTCGACTCTATAGTCATGAGATAATGCATCTTCTATCGCTGAGCCGCTTACCCGCAGGGTATTCACAGGAGTCTTTATCTTCGCCTCAAATAAAACATCATCCAGCGTAATCGTATTCGATCCTTTGATGACTATGCTCCCAAGGGAAATCGGAAGGAAGAAAAGGCTTACAATAAATACACATATAAAGGCAGCAGTCAAAATAAGAATTTTCTTATAATTTAAAGTGCTTCTTTTTCTTCTACGCCGAGGTTTAGGAGAACTTGCAGTATTAATAGTACTGCTTACGGTCTCCTCTTCTGTTGAGATTGCCTGCTGATGATTTTCGTTACTATCAGCATAGCTGCTGCGCGTTGTTTCCCTATGCTGTTCTTTGCGAAAATCATTGAAGCTCTTAAAATTATCCATAATCACGTTTACCCATAAAAATGCTTAAACTTTGTTTAAACCTGCTTCCAGGAGAATCTTTTCACAAAGTTCAGGGAAATCAATCCCGGCAGCTGCTGCAGCCTTTGGAACGAGACTTGTTGCTGTCATCCCCGGTATTGAATTCGCTTCCAGAATAAAAGGCCGCCCTTCTGAATCCAGTTTGAAGTCAAATCTTACAACACCGGCACACTCTGCGACTTTATAGCCCTTTTCAGCGATGGATCCCATTAAGCCGGAAAGTTCAGCAGGGATATTGGCCGGCACGATATAATCGGTTGCGCCCTTTGTATATTTTGAATGAAAGTCATACTGACCGGAGTGAGGACAGATCTGTATGACCGGCAGTGCATGTCCGTCCAGTACAGATACGGTAAATTCATCTCCTGCCAGGTAGGATTCAGCCAGGATTCGCGGCTCAACCTGGAAAACTCTCTGCAAAGCTTCATGAAGGTTTTCTTTTTCTCTTACAATCTCAATTCCGATCGTTGAACCCTCACAGGCAGGCTTCAATACTACAGGGAAAGAGAACTCATTCAAGATCTCCTTTTCTACAGCATCAATACCTTCGCTCAGATAATACGCCTGGGACTTCGACATGGGAAGTCCTGCCTGCTTGAATATGCGGCTTGATACGATTTTATCCATAGTGATGGCACTGGAGGTCACACCAGAACCGGTATATGGTATTTTAGCAAGTTCAAGGACGCTTTGAATAGTTCCATCCTCGCCATACTTGCCGTGGAGTGCAATAAAGACGACTTCAGCGGACAGTCTTTTCAGATCTTCGACCACATGGTCCGGTATATATTCACACGGTGTTACGTTATACCCTAATGATAAAAGTGCATCGGCTACAGCTTTACCTGTTTTTTTGGAAATTTCGGCTTCCGTAGACGGACCGCCCATTAAAACGACAATCTTGCTATTTTTTGTAATCACTTGCTATTCCCTTTTCTTTAATCAATTCTATCAACTTTTCACCGGCAGTATAAATATTACCAGCTCCCATGGTTATAAACATGTCATGAGGCCTGAGGAAATCATATAACTTTTCCGGCAAATCATTAACATTTTCTACGTAATAAACTTCCTTGTCAGGGAATTTAGCCTTGACAATTTCCGGAATCAACTTTCCATCAATTCCTTCTATAGGCTTTTCACCGGCACTGTAGATGTCCGTAAAGAAAATAACATCCGCATCCACGAACGCATCAGCAAATTCGTCCTTGAGAAGTTTTGTCCTTGAATATCTATGCGGCTGAAAAGCGCAGATCATCCTGCGGCTTCCAGTTTCTCTTGCACCCTTTAAAGTCGCTTTTATTTCTGTGGGATGGTGAGCATAGTCATCAATGATCCAAAGATCATCAATTTTAGCCTTCGTTTCGAATCTTCTCTTGACTCCGCAGAAATTACTCAGTGCGGCAGCAATCTTGTCAAAAGGAATTTCGCAGTATAACGCAGTCGCAACCGCTCCCAAAGCATCTCTTGTATTGTGAACTCCGGGAATCTGCAGCTTGATGGTACCCAGGTTATCGTTTTCATGAATCACATCAAAGCAGAAATAGCCGTTCTCATATTTACGGTTGACTGCCATGTAATCAGACTTCACATCGATACCATATGTGATTATTTTCTTGTCAATGGATGGTATTACGGCTCGAATGCCTTCGCTGTCATTGCAAAGAATAGCTGCTCCTGAAGCATCATGAATTTTTTCTATAAACTCGACGAAGGCCTTCCTGATATTTTCAATGCTTCCATAATGGTCCAGATGATCATCTTCGATGTTCATAACGACAGTTACATAAGAATTGAACTTCAAGAATGAACCGTCGCTTTCATCGGCTTCAGCAATGACATAATCACCTTTCCCTAAATAGGAATTGCCATTGATATAGCTTGCTGATGCCCCCAGAACGATAGTGGGATCTTCTCCAGATTCAAAGAATATTTCGCCAATCATGGCGGATGTCGTCGATTTCCCATGAGCTCCTGCTACCGTAATAGCCTTTCCCCAGCTCAAAACAGATGCAAGTACATCCGATCTATGGAACACCGGGATCCCGAGCCTCTTTGCTTCGACCAATTCAGGATTATCCTCAGCAATTGCAGTTGAAATGATAACGCAGTCAGCCCCATGCACATGTTCAGCTTTATGTCCAATGAAAACTTCTGCCCCTTTGGATGCGATATCTTTCAGGAAATCAGAATTATTCTTATCTGAACCCTTAACGGCAAATCCTTTGTTCAGCAGAATTGCCGCTAATGCGCGCATTCCCATTCCGCCGATTCCAATGAAAAAAACAGTTTTATAATTATTTAAATTCATTTTTTTGTCTTCCTTTGTTCCGCCAAAGTTAGAGCCAGATGGGCTATATCTTCACCAGCATGAATCTTCCTCAAACCGGTAACCTTCTGCGCCATATTTTTAAGCTCTTCGGGATTATCCATAAGAAGTTCAATTTTATCAATCAATGCTTCATCCGTTAATTCTTTGTCCAGAATAACATAAGCCGCTCCATTTTTCTCAAACACCCGTGCATTGAATGTCTGATGATCTTCAGCAGCGTATGGATACGGCACCAGAATTGACGGAAGCTCTCTTGCAGAAAGTTCGGCAAGGCTGATAGCTCCGGCGCGGCAGATGATCAAATCAGCAGCCGCCAGCACTTTCGGCATCTGATACTCATACTCAACAATGTGACTTACCGTATCGTTTGATTTCTCATCCGAGTTTTCCAGTTCTTTCAAAACATCCTGATATCCAAGGGATCCTGTAACATGGTAAAGCAGAATATCACGATTTCCCTTTCCAAAATGCTTATGCACGCCAATCATCGCATGATTTATGCTTCTTGCTCCGCGGCTTCCGCCGGTTATGAGAACCATAAATGTGTCCTCTGAAATCCCCAGCTCTTTTCTTGCATCAGCTCTGTTATAAGCAAGAATATCCCTGCGGATCGGATTTCCTGTATAGACGCATTTGCCTGCATCAGGGAAACGATGTGCCGCTTCTTTATAGCCTAAAGCAATACGATCGACAAACCGGCTCAGGATCTTGTTGGTTATCCCTGGAATAACATTCTGTTCCTGAATCAATGTCGGAATCCCCTGGAGCGCAGCCGCCATGAGAATCGGACCGCAGACATATCCTCCTGTTCCAATGACTACGTCAGGATTGAATTCCTTCAGGATCTTCTTTGCCCTGAATACGCTTTTGGCTGTTACTGCAAGGTTTGCAATATTTTTAACCGTAAACGATCTCTTCAGGCCGTATGCATGGATTGAAGCAAATTTATAACCTTCTTTAGGTATTATTTTCGATTCCATCCCATTAGGCGTTCCTACGAATAATATCTCCGCCTCTTCAATTCTGGAAATTTCTTTTGCGATTGTTATTGCGGGATATATATGTCCTCCGGTTCCGCCTCCGGATAAAATTATCCTTTTCATTACGAATTCACCGATGCTTAAGCTAAACTATTAACGATACGCTTAAAGTCCATTCCGCGTTCTTCCATATTATGATACATATCAAAAGAAGAACAAGCAGGAGAGAGTATTACGATATCACCAGGTTTTGCAAATTTCTGTCCCTGTTTGACAGCATCTGCCATGCTATCAGCCCTATGGATAGATGCTTTTGAAACGCCCGCCTCTGCTGCAGCTTTTTCAAAGCGGTCGGCAGCTGCTCCTAAAAGAATTAATTCCTTGACATGTGTTTTTACAACATCCATGAATTCTGTAAGATCTGTGCCTTTATCATATCCCCCGGCAATCAGTATAACGGGTTTTGAGAAAGCTTCCATGCCTTTAATGGCAGCATCCGTATTCGTTGCTTTGGAATCGTTATAATATGATACTTCATTGATCGTTCTTACGAATTCTATTCTGTTCGGGAGAGGTTCAAATGACTTTAAAGATGAAATTATAACTTCCGGGCTGACCCCGCCTTCATTAGCAAGGAATGCGGCAGCCAGGCAGTCTTCCATATTCTGGGCGCCCTTCAATTTCAGATTATCC
>NZ_FR896401.1:23900-31066 GCF_000435155.1 Dialister sp. CAG:357
AGAGCAAAGACGAATATCCTTGCCATTACGGCGGATCACGAGGGTATTCCCGTCCATGAATGCGCCTTCTTCTACCTCATGCTTTGTTGACAAAAGGCAGACATGTGTATGCTTTTCTGCCTCATCTTTTAATCCGTACACCAATGGAGATTCTGCGTTCAGCAGAAGGCAGTCCGACTGGTCCATATTTTCAAAGATGCGCGCTTTAGCGGCAATATAGGCTTCCATTGTATGATGGCGTTCAAGATGATCCGGCGTTATGTTCAATATGACAGCGGCCTTAGGCTTAAATGATTCTATGAATTCCAGCTGAAAACTGGAAACTTCAGCTGCAATGAGCCCGTCAGAAGGAACCAGTTCCGCCTCACGGCTCAGTGATATTCCAAGATTTCCTGCAAGAGCAAAAGGTTTCCCGGAATGGCTTATCATACTCCCCAGAAGTGTTGTTGTTGTTGTCTTGCCATTTGTTCCGGTAATTGCCAGAATCGTAGCTTTGGTGACCCGATAGGCCAGCTCTATCTCGCTGATCACGGGAATTCTCTTTTTTACAGCAGCTGCAACGATGGGATTTTCAGCCGGTATGACAGGAGATACTACGACAGTATCTATCCCATCCAATAAACTCTCCGTCTGTGTTCCGAACACAAAAACTGCCCCGCGTTCTGACAGAGCTTCTTTCTCTTTTTTATCCTGAATCGTATCTTTCAAATCAGAAATCAATACGGACACTCCATGATTTAAAAGAACATGGGCCGCGCCCAGGCCGCTTATTCCTGCGCCAAGAATTAAAACATTCCTCATCTAATTCTCCTCCTGATAGTTCATTACATTTTACAGATGGCAGAAGTTTCTGCCATGACAAGAAAAAGAGTCTGTTAGAAGATAAAGAACGAACTCCCTCTGAAAATGTTTTCTACTCACTGGTTTATTATACATCCATGCGTTCAAGCTAAAGACAATATGATATTTTACATCAAACAGCATTTGATGCAATAGATAATATCAGGCTTGAACATGCAGCAATACCTTCAACAAGCCAGAAGGCCCAGACTACATGGACTTCGCTCCATCCGGACAGCTCGAAATGATGGTGCAGCGGGCTCATCTTGAATACCCTCTTTCCCGTCAGCTGGAAGGAAGCTACCTGTATAATAACCGATAATGCTTCAATTACAAAAATGAAGCCGATAAAGATAAGCAACAGCTCTGTCCGCGTCATAACGGAAATACCTGCAATGGCACCGCCAAGGGCCAGGGATCCGGTATCACCCATGAAAATCTTCGCAGGATGGTAATTGAAGAATAAGAATCCGATACATGTTCCTGCGAGAATAATGATAAAATACCCCAAATCATTATTTCCACTCAAATAGCAATAGACTGCATATGCAGAAAATGCAATGACGCAGCAACCGGATGCCAGTCCATCCAGACCGTCAGTCAAATTAACGGCATTGGATGCGCCTACAATGACCAGTATGACAAAGATATAGTAAAATGCTCCAATATAGATATCAATATTGGTGAAAGGAATAGCTATAGAGAAGGGCAGATGAAGTGTATCTACGACTCCCCAGCAAAACAGAACTGCCAAAATAATCTGCCCGAGCATCTTCTGCTTAGCTGTCAGCCCCAGATTCCTTTTCTTCTCCGCTTTTATAAAATCATCTAAAAAGCCCAGAATTCCATGCCCCAGCGTTAAAAAGAGAAGCCAAAGTGCGGCTGGATCCAGAATTTTATTGAACAGCAGGACTAAAACAGCAGAAAGGATCATGAAAATCCCTCCCATAGTTGGTGTACCGTTTTTAGACCTGTGTGATTTAGGCCCTTCTTCTCTGACAGACTGACGGGCCTTTAATTTCTTTAACAAAGGAATAGCGATAGTCCCCAATACGATTGTTGTTACTACAGCTTCCAGAAGATAAATCAAATAATTCTGTTCCATTACTTTATGTAGCTCCTATCAATTATTTTGGGTATTTCTTCCATATGCATATAATGTGATCCCTTGACAAGGACCGCATCGCCAGGTTTTACAATATCCATAAGGCATTCTGCCGCATCCTCGCAGGATTCAAAGCTGAAAACATTTTCCATCCCATTTTCTTTGGCGCCCCGAGCCAGCTCATGGCAGAGCGGTCCGACGGTAATTAAACCGTCAAAAGAAAATTGTGCAGCCTTTGCACCCGTCTTGAAATGAAGCTGCTTTTCAAACTTTCCCAATTCGCCCATATCGCCCAGTACCAGGTACCTGTGTTCTGCATTCATCTGGGCAAGCGAAGAAAATGCCATCTCCATGGATAATGGATTTGCATTATAGGAATCATCCAGAACCGTGACCCCATGAATATTCAATATGGTCTGCCGCTGTCCTATCGGTTTGAAATTTTTCAAGGCTTCAACGATATGATCCATGTCTACGCCAAGAGACAGCCCGGCCGCTGCTGCTGCCAGGGAATCATATACATTATGGATTCCTAATAAGTTTAATTTGACCGGATATTCTTTATCCAGATATACGCAGATATAGCAGGTTGATTCCCCGTCATAAACGATATCCTTCCCTCTTACGCTGCATGTTTCCCCCAATCCATAGTAAACAACGTGATTGCAGAGGGTTCCCATGCGGCGCACAAAAGGATCATCGCCATTTAAGATGGCAGTTCCATCTTCCGACAGATTACGGATCAATTCGCTTTTAGCCAATGCAATATTTTCCTGGCTTCCCAAAATGCCGATATGGGAAGTACCTACATTGGTGACGATACCCATAGTAGGGCTTGCAATAGAGCATAACTGATTGATCTGGCCTAAGCCTCTCATGCCCATTTCTGTCACACAGACTTCAGTTTCTCCTGTCATGGATAACAAAGTTTGTGATAAGCCGATTTCATTATTAAAATTTTTCTGCGTGGACGTTATTTTATAAACAGATGACAATACTGCAGAAAGCATATCCTTTGTCGTCGTTTTTCCATTGGAACCGGTTATTCCGACAACAGGAACAGAGAATCTCATACGATGAAAATGTGCAAGCGAAAACAGTGCAGATAAAGTATCCTTGACACAGATTACAGTGACAAAGTTCCCCCACTCTTTCAAAAGTGCAAGGTCAGAAACCATTACCGCGGCTGCTTTTCTGGAAACCGCTTTGCTTACATAATCATGTCCATCAAAATTATCACCTCTGAGAGCGATGAAAAGTTCGCCTTCCCCAATGGTTCTGCTGTCTGTGCTGACCCCGGAAACGAAATCCGCATTTCCCTTCTGTATCAATTTTCCATCTGCAGCGTCAAGAAGTTCCTGTATTTTAAAAGAAGCCATCATTTCACTTCCTTCAGCGCGTTTCGTGCTTCTTCTCTATCATCAAAATGAATCGTCCTGTCCTTTAGAATCTGATAATCCTCATGTCCTTTTCCGGCAATAATTACAATGTCGTCATCTTTGGCAAGTGAAACAGCCCGCTTGATTGCCTGGCGGCGATCAGCAATGACTTCGTAATAGAGATCAGGTTTATTCTTCTTTACCTTTTCTACTCCCACGACTACATCCTCTATTATCTTCTCCGGATCTTCCGTTCTTGGATTATCACTTGTCACAATTGAAATATCAGCATGCTCTGCTGCAATGCTTCCCATAATAGGGCGCTTCATCCTGTCGCGGTCACCACCGCATCCAAATACTGCGATAATTTTTCCCTCTGTAATTTCGCGCGCCGTACCGAGTATTTTCTCCAAACCGTCGGGCGTATGTGCGTAATCGACAACTACCGCAAATGACTGTCCCTCATCAATAAGTTCGAAACGGCCTGGAACTGACTGAAAATCTTTAACCGCTTCAATAGCATCATCCATGGAAATGCCTTCATTCAAGGCCGCACCAATAGCGCCTAATGTGTTGTAAATATTGAATCTGCCTGCAAGACGGGTCTCTACTTCATAGTCATTCTCATGATAGCGCACCTTAAATCTGGATGATTTTCCTGTGAATTTGCTGTCATACGCATAAAGTTCAGCCGAAGAATCATTCATACCATAAGTATGAAGCGGGCAGACCTCTGTATTAACAGCCTCTATCATAGTATGAGCATATGGATCATCAATATTGATCCAGGCAGATTTTCCAGTTTTATGCTGATTCTCAGAAGAAACCATTTCGAAGAGCATAGCCTTGGCTTTTGCGTAGTTTTCCATGGTCTTATGGAAATCAAGATGATCCTCAGTCAGGTTTGTAAAAACAGCATCATCAAATTCGCACCCTTTCACTCTCCCCAGAACAAGAGAATGCGATGATACTTCCATGCAGACATGGGTCACATGCTCATCAACCATCATGCTGAGAAGTCTCTGCAGATCGATTACAACCGGCGTTGTATTATGTGTCGGTATTTCCTTATCTCCGATGAGAGCATGTATTGTGCCGATAACTCCCACCTTATTTCCTGCTTTGTGAAGTATATGAGCCGCAATATGCGTTGTAGTCGTTTTTCCGTTCGTTCCCGTCAAAGCTATCATGCGCATTTTCCGAGAAGGATAATCAAAGAAGAATGGTGCCATATCTTCCATTGCTTCCCTGGTATCTTCTACATAAACAACTGCGATTTCATCCGGTACATCAATCGGTTCCTGAGCAACAATTGCGACGGCCCCCTGGGCAGCAGCTTTGGCTGCAAAATCATGCCCGTTTACATGGGCACCGCACAGGCAGATGAATAAGCTGCCTTTTTTTACTTCTCTTGAATCAGCTGTGATATCACTTACTGCAGTATTTAAATCGCCTTGAATCTTAAGACAATGTGTCTTCTCTATCAGATCTCTCAGAATCTTCAAAGTACAATCACCCCTGTTTTTTAGCTAAGCGTTATTTTTTATAATAACGTAAATTGTATCCTAGCACAATAGCGGCCTTATTAAAAGGCCGCTATTGTGCTAGGATTATTAAATTTAGCTCTCCTGGCAACCTTTGGAATTGCTTGGTTATCATGGGATTTCAACTATCTCTTGCTGTATTCAGCCCTGGCGCACTTCAACACCATCCTCGTGCCCGTAAAGTGCATGCGCAGGCAGTCTCATTCCCAAATTTAATTCCGCAATCTTCTGTATTCTGACAGGAGCTTCAAGTTTTGATACTTCCAGCTTTAAAACTGCATTGCTTTTTGTCATTTCCATAACAGCACTGCGAGATTCAAGCATCACATGCTCTTCCTGCGCATTGATTCCCTGGAGGAACAGCATAAGAACAACCGGCATAATCAGCATCAATGCTGCATAGAAAACTCTTTTTATCTGAAGGGAGAATAATGTATCACGTTCACTGCTGCGCCCTATACCTGCATCACTTACAGAATAATCGGCAGCTGCAGTATAACCAAATCTGACCATTTGTGCATTTTGATATAACATAGTACATCTCTCCCCCGTAAAAACAACGCATCAAGAGCAATGCGTAAGAAAATTACTCATCCGCTAACTTTTCAACAACTCTTAAAACAGCACTTCTTGCACGCGGATTATGTTCAAGTTCTTCCTTTGACGGCTTAATTGCCTTCGATACCGATTTGACAACAGCCTTATGCCCGCAAACACAAACAGGCAGATCCGGAGGACAAATGCATCCTCTCTCCATATCTTTGAAAGTTCTTTTTATAATTCTGTCTTCAAGTGACTGGAATGTGATAACACCTAATCTCCCCCCTGGTAAAAGATGTTCCACACAATCTTCCATTGTCTGTTTCAATATTCCTAATTCATTATTGACTTCTATTCGAATAGCCTGAAATGTTCTTTTGGCCGGATGAGGCCCTATCCGTCTGGCATTTGCCGGAATGGCAGCCTTGATGATATTGACCAGTTCCTCTGTCGTTTCAATCGGCTTCTCTTCCCTGAATCTGCATATAAACTCAGCGATTCTGTTTGCCCAGCGCTCTTCCCCATATTCCCATATGATTTTTTTCAGCTGACTCTGCTCGTAAGTATTGACTACTTCATAAGCAGTCAAGGGATTGTCCTGATTCATCCTCATATCCAGACGGCCGTTGTTCATGTAGGAAAACCCACGTGAACCGTCATCGAGCTGGTGTGAAGATACACCGAGATCGAACACAAAACCATTGACTTTAGAAATCCCCAGATTATCTAATATGTTATTTATATTCGAAAAATTATCATGAACCAGTTTTACACTGCACTTGGCACCTTTCAGTCTTTCGCCGGCTGCTTCTATTGCCTCTTCATCCTGATCAACCCCGATTAAAAAACCGTCTGGCGAAAGCCGTTCTATCAATGCCAGCGAATGGCCGCCGCCGCCAAGAGTGCAGTCGACGTATATCCCCTCTGGGTCTGTTACTATCAGATTGATCATCTCATTGAGCAGGACAGTAACATGTTGAAACTCCATCATAAACTCCTTTTCTGCTTCATTAGAGATCGAAATTCAGTGGCAGATCCAAAGAATCAGCAATCTCAGCAACAGATTCTTCTCCGTTTTCGTCCGCATCCAGCAATTCCGGATCCCAAATCTCTATAATTGCCCCGGTTCCTATGATGCAGACATCTTTTTTAAGCTGAGCAAATTCACGTAGATGCGAAGGAATTAAAATGCGTCCCTGCCTGTCACAAGATACTTCAGTACCTCTGCCAATCAAATGGCGCATAATTTTTCTTACTTTCTGATTTGTAAATGGGAGTTTCTGCAGCTTTGCTATTAATGAATCCCATTTTTCTTTTGGATATATGCATAAGCACTGATCCAATCCGGGGGCCAGGATAAAAACGTTGCCAAGTTCTTCTCTAAATTTGGTAGGAAGAATCATACGTCCTTTTGAATCAATCGTATGTGAGTATTCATTCATGAACATATTCTCTTCCACCTCCCCCATATTTACCCACATTCTACCACAAATCCCCACTTTTACACAATTAAAATGTTCATAATATGCAAATAATATAAGACAGCGGCATCATATGCGGCATTTGACGCATGCAGAAAATAATTACCGGGCAAGCCAAACGCCGGTCCTTCCACCTGCATGAATAACTGCTTCTCCTGAAGCAGTTCACCAGTGCCATCATTAGTTTTGATATTAATTTCCGGGTTTCCTTATCAAAATTCCGTCTTCACGGCTAAATGCACAAAAAAAGGGGCTGTGACAAAATGGTTAATCATTT
>NZ_FR896402.1:0-11153 GCF_000435155.1 Dialister sp. CAG:357
TTAAAGGTGTTCAATTTGAACTTGCAATTTTAGCACTTAAAGCTTCATTCAATTACCTATTAAGTGTATACATAATAATTTTATATTAAGTTTCTTTTTCCTCGACCACGATATGCCCGCCTGATGCTTTTTTCAGTCTGTTCATGATGGCGCGGCCTATACCTGCCTGATCTGTTCCTTCACCGTATATCTGCTCAACAGGCTGCTCATTGAAATATAACAGCCCTGTGAATAAGTTATGTGCGAAGCTTTCCTTATCCTCTCTTTTGCCCCAGATATAGCAGATCGCATCTTCAGGAAGCATCTTAGCCGTTTCTTCACTGACAAAAAATCCGATTTTACTTACATCTCCTTCATGAACCTTTTCAAGGATTTTAGCGGCTGCAGAATCTCTGTCTCCTGTGTATACAGTCAAAGGCGCTTTCGGCGCATAGTGCCTGTACTTCATGCCCGGTGCTTTAGGATGACCTGTATCAACAATCAGATTGCTGTCCATTCTGGCGGGTCCTATTTCCTGAAGCATTTCAAGCGTGATGCCGCCGGGCCGGTAAACAACGATTTCTCCATTTTCTACACCGATAATGGTAGATTCAAGCCCTATGTTGCATGGACCATCATCCACTACAGCACTGATTCTCCCATTCATATCATGGAGCACATCATCTGTTGTTGTCGGACTGGGCCTTCCCGAAATGTTTGCACTGGGGCCCGCAAGA
Source organism: Dialister sp. CAG:357 (assembly GCF_000435155.1). NCBI lineage: Bacteria > Bacillati > Bacillota > Negativicutes > Veillonellales > Veillonellaceae > Dialister > Dialister sp. CAG:357. The sequence continues at coordinate 717 of NZ_FR896402.1, forward strand.
GGAACACCGGCTGCCTTAATAAGGGCTCTTGTCGCAGCATTCTGCGGGCACCTTAATGCAACTGTATCAAGACCTCCGCTGGTTTCTTTCGGAATGATATCTTTCTTCGGAAAAACAATCGTAAGCGGCCCGGGCCAGAACTTCTCCATTAATTTGTTTTCTATGCTTCCTACATGCTCTACATATTTTTCTACTTCATCCCTGCCGGAAACATGTACAATCAGCGGATTATCGGATGGCCTTCCTTTTGCCGCATATATTTTTTTCGCAGCATCTGCATCCAGCGCATTGCCGCCAAGTCCATATACTGTTTCCGTTGGAAACGCAACAAGTCCGCCCTCTCTTAATATTTTACCTAACTTGAAAACTTCTTCTTTATAATACGACTCATTTACATGAATTCGTTTTGTATCCATTTTTAAAACTTCTTTCTGCAATATATAGCTCTTTCTATACCGCCGTAATCCTTTATGACTTCGAAATCCTCAAATGAACCGCTGTCTTTCAGCATATCCAGTATTGGCTGCGTCTGCCCAATGCCATATTCAACAGCCAGAAAACCGCCTTCTTTTAAATGATTTGCCGCTTCCTTGGCAAGCTCTCTGTAAAAATCAAGGCCGTCTTCCCCGCCGTCTAATGCAATTCTGGGTTCTCTCTGTACTTCAGGAGCCAGTCCTGAAATATCCTTTGACGGAATGTACGGAGGATTGCTCAATATGCCGTCAAACAGCTCTCCTTCTTTGAGCATTGTCAGGTAATTGCCCAAACGCCATTCCACGCGGTCTTCCATTTTCAGCTGAATTCCGTTTCCCTTGGCAATTGCAAGCGCATCTTCAGATATATCAATACCGACACCATGCGCACCTTCGCAATAGTAGAGGAAGCTAAGAAGAATAGCTCCGCTCCCCGTCCCAAGATCAGCGACAAACAATTCAGGATCATTTCTATGATACTGTATGACCTTTTCAAGCCAGGTTTCCGTATCCTGCCTTGGAATCAATGTATTTTCACTCAGCTTGAAGGTGAGCCCCATAAACTCCTTTTCACCCGTTATGGCTGCTACCGAATATCCTTCAATGCGCTTTTTGATATATCCGCGATACATGGCCAGCTCATCCGGATTGACGATTAAATCAAAATTAGTATAGAGATAAATGCGTGATTTATTCAGCACATGGGCAAGAAGGATTTCCGCATCAAGACGTGGCGATTCTATATGATGGTCTTTAAAATAATGCGTTGTCCATGTTATTAATTTATTAATCGTCCATATTGTATTACCGGCCACTGGAATCCCCTTCCTTCATTCTTCGCGACAGGTCTTCCTCGATGAGCCTGTCAAGTATCGCGTCCATGTCACCATTTAAAAAATCATCCAGCTGATAGATGCTCATATTGATTCTGTGATCGGTAACACGTCCCTGCGGGAAATTATATGTACGGATTCGTTCGGAGCGGTCTCCTGATCCAACCTGATTCTTCCTGTCTTCTGCCTCTTTGCTCTGGCTGTTCTGCAGGGCCTGGTCATATAATCTGGACTTAAGAATCTGGAGCGCCTTTTCCTTATTCTGTCTCTGGCTTCGTTCATTCTGACAGGTAACAACCATGCCGGAAGGAATATGCGTAATACGGATAGCCGAAGATGTCTTATTGATATGCTGTCCGCCTGCACCTGAAGAACGATATACATCTATCCTTAAATCATCACGTTTTATGTCGATATCTACATCCTCAGCTTCTGGCAGAACTGCCACGGTGACAGCAGAAGTATGCACTCTCCCCTGACTTTCCGTCTCAGGAATTCTCTGTACTCTGTGAACACCACTTTCAAATTTAAGAATGGAGTAAGCGTTCTTTCCTTCAATCGTGCATGTTACTTCCTTAAATCCGCCCAGATCGGTTTCGTTAGCACTTGCAATTTCTGCCTTCCAGCCCTTTCTCTCAGCGAACTTCAGATACATCTTTAAAAGATCTGCAGCAAAAAGCGCTGCCTCTTCACCGCCTGTTCCGGCTCTGATTTCAAGAATGACATTCTTGCTATCATTGGGATCCTTTGGAATCAGCAATTTATGTATTTCCAAATCCAGTTCATCCCTGCGTTTTTCGCTTTCCTTAAGTTCTTCCTTGGCAAGCTCATGCAGGTCTGATTGTGATTTATCTCCAAGAATTTCCAAAGCCTCTTTCGCCTGATCCAGCACTTCTTTATATTCTCTATATTTAGAGACGACTTCTGCCAGCTCAGAATGCTCTTTTGAAAGTTCTCTCCATTTATTTTGGTCGGCTATAACAGAAGGATCACTCAGCTGGTCTTCCAGTGAAATAAACCTGGCTTCCATTTTATCCAACTTATTGATCTGCATATTTCAAAACGCTCCTTCAAACTATAAAAATAAATTCATATCAGGATGATGACAGTCCATTTCATCCCATTCTGTTAATAAACTATATTGTACAGTATAACAGAATATCACTATGAATAACAAAGTGTGCAGGCATTCCATCCCTAAAAAATGAAATTAAAAAACAGGGCTTCATAGCCCTGTTTCTTAGTCTGATGTTTTTCCGTAACGTTTGTTGAACTTTTCGATACGGCCGCGAGCCTTACCGAAACGCTGCTGTCCCGTATAGAACGGATGAGATTTGCTGCTGATATCAATATTGATCAGCGGGTATTCATTTCCATCTTCCCATTTAACAGTCTGGTTAGAAACAGCTGTAGAACGAGTCAGAAAGGAATAGTCAGCACCGATATCGCGGAAAACGACAGGATGATAGTCCGGATGGATGTCCTTCTTCACTTAATTGCACCTCACTTCAAATACATAGATAATTCTTTGTTATTATATCAGAAGAAATCTGGCAATGCAAGGAAAGGAAATAAAATAATATTCCATTTCTGCAATAAAATCAGCTTGTAAGACCGGCTCTTCGTTTACTGGCCGTCCCTAATGATATTAGCTATTTCATCAACGAACTTGGCCTTCTGACGATATCCAATGATCCTGCCGATTTCCTTCCCGTCTTTAAACAAGACAAAAGTCGGAATGCCGACAGTCTGGAATAAATCAGCCAGTGCTTCCTGTTCTTCTACTTCTAATCTGCAAAAGGAAATTTTGTCTTTAAACTTTTCTTCAGCAAATTTCAAGGTTGGTTCCATGACCTGACAAGGACGGCACCATGCAGCCCATAGGTTCAAAAGGACATATCCATCCTTCTGATAAACTTCATCTTCCAGATTTTGCTTTGAGTGAATATCTACAGCCATAGTTTTCCCCTCTTATCTTTCTGACAATATACTATATACCCCCCATTTGAGACTATCATCTGCTTCCAGTTTAACCGGCTTATTAACAAGTGTCTCAAAGTTAGTTATATTATCCTTTATACTTATAAAATCTGCAACTTCTTTATTACATACTATTGTAATTCCTGTCTTAATTCCAGTCCCTGATTTCCTTTTTTGAAGATCATGGTAGATAGAACGGGCAATCGATTCAGGAGAAAGTACTATCCCCGTACCATGGCACACCGGACACGCATCAAAATAATTTTGCCAAAGTCTCTGATTGGTTCTCTTCCTTGTTATTTCAACAAGGCCAAGCGATGTGATTCCGCATACAACGGCTTTGTTATGATCTTTCTGAAATGCCCGCTTCAGCGTATCAAGCAGTTCATCCTTCTGCGATTTCTTATTCATATCAATGAAATCAACGAGAATGATTCCTCCGATTTCCCTAAGTTTGATTTGTCTTGCAATCTCAACAGCGGCTTCCTTGTTGATCAGGAAAGCCGACTCGCTGTGAGGGATTCCATTCCCTTTAAAGGATCCTGAATTAACATCAATGACGGTCAAAGCTTCGGTGTAATCAATAACAAAGTAAGCCCCGGATTTTAGCTCGACTTTTCGGTCAAACAGCTGCTCTATCTGTTCTTCGACATGAAATTTCTCAAGTAAAAGCTCCGGTCCATGGTAATAATGCAGCCTGTCTTCAAGACTGTTGGGTTTCTTCTTTTCTAATTCAGAAGCACGGTCAAAGGACTCCTCATCATCAATAAAGAACGATTCCACATCATCATTCATGTAATCTCTTATCCCCTTGACGATAAGATCGCTTCCTCTGTATAAAAGCACCGGTCCCCTTTCCACTTTGGATCGTTTGGAAATAATGTCGAATATATGATCCAGATACTCGATTTCCTCTTTAAGTACATCCTCTTCGACGTTTGCAGCCGCAGTTCGTATAATGATACCCTTGCCATCCGGACGCACAGATTTTACCCAGCTCCTCAGGCTGCTTCTGCGCTTTGTATCTACAATCTTCTTGGATACGCCAACATAGCTGCTATTTACAAGCATAACAAAATACTTGCCCTGTATGCCGATTTTGCCGGTCACTAAGGGGCTTTTGGTTTCCGTACTGTCTTTTTCGACCTGCACCAGAACAGTGCTTCCTTCGGTAATATTTGTATCCGCAGGCAAATCTCTCTTCCTCAGAAACGCATTCCTTCCAATACCGATATCAATAAAATATCCGTTTATAGAAGGAACTGAATTTCTGACGATTCCTTTATAGACTCTTCCGACTATATCCAAATTATTATTACGTTCGATCTCAAGATCATTTAAGATACCATCATCAAGCGCGGCAAATATCTTTTCATCCGGCTCGACATGAAGAAGAATCTGTCTCATTTATATTACCCTTTCGAATAAACTTCAATAAATTCAGGATCGAATGGTGTCTTTCTCTTCTCCCCGTCGCGCTGATAGGTACCTGCCCTTGAGCATATAAATTCATCATTGACCCAGGGAAGGCCAAAGGAGTCCGACAGCATTTTCCAGATATCCTTAGGCTGCACGGTTCCCGTAGTGCTCCTGACCAGGGAAAAGGTAAGGTAAGCCCTGTTATTCCTGATGCTTAAGCGGAGAGGTTCAAGAATCATAGGTTTTACATCCATCTCCCTGACTTTCTTAGGAGTTACTCTTTTATAAATAAAAGAAGATAAATCATTGAATTTCTGGATGCCTGCTTCGGCTTTGGCAGCGTCATAATCTTCATAAACAGGGCCTTCCATCTGATATACATCTTCGTTGAAAATCGCGGAAAGCTTGGGGCATTCTTTTACGACGGCAATGATTCCATTAATAGAGATTCCTCCAGGCAGCTGGCTTGTCAGGCTTGACTTAACTTCATCAAGAGGAACTTCTCTTTCAAGATCCATTTCCATATAAAGAGGATCCGCAGTAACCCCTACGCCCAGCGCAGAGTCCATTGATATTTTCATGTGCGGATTGAATCCTTCTGAAAATGCTACCGGAAGGCCGGATCTCATAATGGCTCTTTCCATAGTTCTTAAGTAATCCAAATGCCCCAGAAATCTCAGTTCCTCACCTTTGCTTATAGATAAAAACAGCCTTATCATTCCAATTCTCCTCTTTATGATCAATCAATGCTACGTCAAGTATCGGGCAGACTGCACAGCCATTGCATGCCAGATGCCTGCAGTCGTGTGTGAGAATGCCCTTCTGTGCAAGCTTCCATTCCTTGCGAAGATAATCTTTTGTTACTCCGCAGTCAATATGGTCCCAGGGTTCAGCTTCATATTCATCCCTGTCTCTGGCAGCGTACTGATCCGGATCGACTCCGCACTCTTCAAAACATGACATCCATTTATCGAAATCAAAGAATTCTGTCCAGCTGTCATATTCACAGCCCTTCTGCCAGGCCTTGAGGATAACCTGATTAAGCTTCCTGTCACCTCTTGCAAGAACGGCTTCCATATAGCCGGTCCGTGCGTCATGGTATGCAAACTTAATATGTCTGTTGGTAAACAGGCTCTTTAAATATTTCTGCTTTCTTTCTATTTCTTCTACGCTACACTGAGGCATCCACTGGAACGGAGTAAAAGGCTTTGGTACAAAGCTTGCAACGCTGACAGTGATTCTGCACCCATACTTGCCGCGTATCTCATGATACAGTTCATTGATCCTGTTTGCTAAATCAGCAATCCCCTTCAGGTCTTCATCAGTTTCTGTAGGAAGACCCATCATAAAGTACAGCTTAACGCGGTCCCATCCATTTCTGAATGCGTTTGAACATGCTCCCATGATGTCATCTTCGGTAATGCCTTTATTAATTACATCGCGAAGCCTCTGTGTACCGGCTTCCGGTGCTAAGGTAAGACCGCTCTTCCTGACCTGCTGCACCTTTTTGGCAATATCGACGGAGAAACTGTCGACACGCAGGGACGGAAGGCTTACGCTGACTCTCTTGTCCTTGAAATTATCCATCAAATGATCGACCAGTTCCGGAAGGCAGGAATAATCTGCCGAGGACAGTGACATTAAGGAAATTTCATTATATCCGGTATTCTTAATCAAAGTATCAGCAATTTCCTGAAGCTTTTCCTCACTCTTTTCCCTGACCGGCCTGTAAATCATGCCCGCCTGACAGAAACGGCAGCCTCTGCTGCAGCCTCTGAACATCTCAAGCACAGCGCGGTCATGGACAATCTCGATATGAGGAAGTATCGGCTTATCGTCTACGATAACATGATCGACGTCTTTTATGACTCTCTTTTCAACAGGAAATTGTGCCGATGGATCAATCGGCTTTATGGCTCTGAATATGCCATTTTCGTAGTAAGAAGTTTCATACAGAGAAGGAACATAGCATCCCTTGATTTCAGCCAGTCTATGAATGGCTTCCCATCTTCCGCCGGGTTTATTTTCTGCTTTCCATTTTTTTATGACTTCAACCATTTCCTGAATGGCTTCTTCTGACTCGCCGATAAAAAATACATCGATAAAATCAGTCATCGGCTCAGCATTATAAACACAGGGGCCTCCGGAAACAACAATAGGATCCTCATCTGTGCGGTCTTTGGAAAGCACTGGGATTCCAGACAGATCGATCATATTGAGGATGTTGGTGTAACACATTTCATAGGGCATTGTAAGACCAAAAACGTCAAAGTCTTTAATCGGCGCTTTGGATTCCAGTGCATAGAGAGGTATATTTCTTTCTCTCATCATTTTTTCCATATCAACCCATGGTGTATAGACTCGTTCAGCCAGGGCATCTTTTCTGGAGTTGATGACGCTGTAAATGATTTTCAGCCCTAAATGGCTCATTCCGACTTCATAAACATCAGGAAACGCGAGAGCGACCTTTACATCCACGTCTGCATGATTTTTCATTACACTGTTCCATTCGCCGCCGACATATCTGGCTGGTTTCTGGACATGCATTAACCAAACTGGATCTATTTCTACTCGATTCATTTTCTTCTCCTAGTCAAACATTAACTTCTTACGTCTTAAATAAATGTTCATCAAAATACCAACGCACAGCAGATTCATAACTAATGCACTGCCGCCGTAACTCATAAAGGGCAGAGGAATGCCTGTAACAGGCATGATTCCTAACGTCATTCCCACATTAATAAATACCTGAAACAGCCACATCGAAAAGATTCCGCATGCCAGAAGGCTGCCAAAGGAATCTCCTGATGAGCGGGAAATCATAATCGTTCTGTAAAGCAGTACAAAATACAGGAATATGACAAAGATGGCACCGATAAATCCAAGCTCTTCCCCAATAACAGAGAAAATAAAATCCGTATGATTTTCCGGGAGGAAGTTCAGCTGGCTTTGCGTCCCTTCAAAAAGTCCCTGTCCCAAAAATCCGCCGCTACCGATAGATATTTTGGACTGGATGACATGGTAACCAGATCCGTACGGGTCAACACTTGGATTGAAAAGAACCAGAATTCTCATCTTCTGATAGCTGTGAAGAACGAAGAACCAAATTACCGGAAACATGACAACTAACGCAATGAGCGCTCTTTTTACAAGCTCCATCCGGAGTCCGCAAATGTAAAGCATGCCGAAAGCAATCGCGGCAAAGACGAGACTCGTTCCCAGATCCGGCTGGATAAATATCAGTATTGTCGGCAAAAACATCATGCCGGCAACCGGAATCAGACTCTTCCATGTTTTAAACCCTGTATGGTTGGTAGAAAGCAGGCGGGCCAGACAGATAATCATGATCAGCTTGGCAAATTCTGAAGGCTGAAGTGTAAAAGGTCCGATCTGGATCCAGCGCTGCGCCCCCAGGGCACTTGTTCCGGCAAATTTTACGATTAAAAGCATGACTGCATTAATGATATATAATGCAGGAACCAATCTATATAATTTCCTGTAGTCGAAATAAAGCGTTCCTGCGGCAATACAGATTCCGCCTACAAGAAAAACGCCTTGTTTCATAACAAAATCATATCTGCCGGGATAATCAGGAATATTTGCATGTGTAGCACTTGCAATGATCAAAAGGCAGATGATGCCCAGTCCAAGAACCGTCAATAAAAGCGTACTGTCAATACGGCGCCAATAATGAATCAAATTCAATACGGTTCATCTCCTTCTCCGCCATTTGTAAAACTGGCTTCCTGAGTTCCAGGAAAGCCCAGGCTTGTTAATAACAGGAACCAAACCAGCGCTCTTATTCAAGATCTCATCAGCTTCATTGTCACAGCCCCGGATAAGCTTTGACCAGACACTTAACGGAAATTCCTTCCCTTCAATGACTGATCTGTATACGTAATCAACCGCTTTTCCAAAAGGCCCGTTCGGCTTTAAATCCTTCAGATTTCCATGACCTGCAAGACGAGCTGCTTCTACAGAAAAAGGAATCACTCCACCGAAATACTCCGAATCGATCGTTTCGAGCATTTCCTGAAAGGATGCCTGATTCTGATTGGAGAACGAAAATTGATTCATCACATAAGAGAAATCAACTTTGGGCTTAATCATTTGAGCGGCCTGGTCAGCCGTCCGTCTGGATGCCCACGAAGGAGCCACAACGATCATAAACTTATCTGAAACATCTGCTGCGAACTGAATTCCGCTCCCTACTCCTGCAGGGCAGTCCAATAAGATGAAATCATAATCATCGCCGGCATCATCAAGTATGACACTGATAGCTGCAGGGAATATTTCATCCCATGTTTCTGCCTGTGCTGCGGGAATAAAGTCAAGATTTTTGCTGACAGAAAGCTTTACATCATTCATGAAGCATCTGCCTTCAGCCAAATCTAAAATATTATAGAAGCATTCATTTTCCAAACCAAGAATCAAATCCATGTTTCTTAAGCCCATGTCTCCATCTATGAGCAGGACTCTGTAACCTTTATAGGCCATGACTATCCCCAATGAGGCTGTCAAAAGCGTCTTGCCTACCCCGCCCTTTCCGGAAGCTATAGATAAGACTTTAGACATTAGGATTTACCTCCTGTCCCGGAATCCTTAGATGCAGCTGACTTAGCATATTTTCCAAAATGGAAGTATGCATCCATGATTTCCTTAACCACTGGTGCTGCAGAATCTGCACCAAATCCGCTGTGTTCAAACATACATAAAACGACAATTTCCGGTTTGTCAAATGGAGCATATGCTACAAACCAGCCATTATCCAGACCATTCGTTTCTGCGGTTCCCGACTTCCCGGCAATGCTTACCGGATAGTCATGGAACAGCATCCCGCCGGTACCGTCTTTGGACATAACCATCCTTAAACCAGTGTGGATATCGTCCAAAGTTGCTTTGGATACAGGAAGCGATCCGACACGCTTAGGAGAATAAATCTTTAAAGGAGAACCATCCAGCTTATCAATACGGTTTACAAGATACGGCTGATATTTGAAGCCGCCGTTTGCAATGGACGAATAGACCATGGCCATCTGGATTGGCGTAGTCAATGTATAACTTTGCCCTATAGCAGCATCCATTGTTTCGCCCAGATACCAGTCCTGATCAAAGACTTTCTTTTTATACTCTTCACTGGCAACGTTTCCGTCAGCTTCACCAGCAAGATCTATCCCAGTTGGCTTGCCTAATCCAAACTCGCGCGCCATCTGGGATAACTTATCGATTCCAAGGCGGCGGCCCATTTCATAGAAATACACATTATCTGATTTTTCCAGGGCTTCATAAAAATCAATCCACCCAAAGGCTTCGCCCTGCGCATTCCTTTTATCTACAAGCCAGTGCTTGCCGCTGTCAAAAATCCTCTCTGTCGGCGACATGACTTTTGCTTCCAGCGCAGCCGCCCCCGTAACGACCTTGAACAGGGATCCGGGAGGATACATGGATGCAATGGTACAGTTCTGCATAGGATGATTTTTATTATTAATAATCTGATTCCAGTCAGCAGTTGAAATTCCTTTGCTGAAGCGGTTCGGATCATAACTTGGTTCGCTGACCATAGCCAGTACCGCGCCGCTGTTAGGATCAATCGCTACAGCAGAAGCTCCCGTTGCATAAATACCTGATTTAGCCAGAATCTTGACCTGGGAATCAATCGCATCCTCTGCAGCTTTCTGCAGGTTGGCATCAAGTGTCAATCGGATATTGTTTCCGGAAACGGCAGGGGTACC
>NZ_FR896402.1:11182-16904 GCF_000435155.1 Dialister sp. CAG:357
TGTACCGCCGACATAACCGACCGGCTGCCCCGAAGCATTGACTTCAATTGTTTTTGATCCGTTTTTCCCTTCAAGGTATTGGTTGTATTTCCTTTCGATTCCGGCTCTTCCGATCAAAGTTGCTGTTGTATATGGATTTCCATCAGCATCCTTATCATCCGGACCGGCTTCACCAACGTATCCAAGTACCTGCGCTCCAGCCGCTCCTAAAGGATACACTCTAAGAGGATTGACCTCGATCTGAATTCCCGGGAAATCATCTTTCTTTTCTTCAATCTGTGTTGCTACATCTACGCCGACATCATTGGCAAGATAAATAGCACCAAAAGCTCTCTTATTGTCTTCTATCTTTTTCTTCAGATCAGCAACAGGCATTTTTAGCAGGACTGATAATTTCTGCAGTTCGTCATCACTTAAGGTATTTCCCTTCCTGTCAACAGGCATGATGACGCTGTATGCAGGCCTTGAACCTGCCAGAATGACTCCGTTCCTGTCATACATGACTCCGCGGGTAGCCTGAACAGGAATACTGCGGATTCTGTTTCCATCTGCTTCTTCTTTATAGTAACTGCCCTCGACCACCTGCATGTAAAATAATCTGGCTGACAATATGAACAAGAGAATGATTGCAGCATAAATCATCCGGGCATATCTGGATTCTTCTTTATTTTTTAATAAGCTTGTCAAAAAAGTTGGTATGTTTTTTCTTTTCACCATTTGGGCTCACTTTCACGCTTCATCCTCCACAATAAATTATAAAGGATTATAGACGAAAGACCATTTAAGAAAGTCAGCGGAATACCTAGACTCAAGAAGTAGGAATAGGAAAGATAATGACTTCCTCCCCACCACAAAATCAAACTGGAGAACAGCAAGTACACAATCGTTGCCATAACAACAGCAAGCAAAGATATATACCAGTGGCGTGTATATCTTCCTCTTCCAAATCTGACCAGAAGCGCTGTTATCAATAAGTATGGCAGTAAATGAAGGCCAAAAAAGTTGCCAATGATAATGTCCTGAATGAGCCCGCCGGCCATTGCTATGGCAAAAGCTTTCCTTTTATCAAAAAGAAGTGCTGCAATGGCAATACTGGTCAGGATCAGATCCGGCTGGACCAATCCATGAAAAAGCATTGGAGCAAATGAAGCCTGAATAAAAATAACGACAAGTATGAAAATCGTTATCGAAAAAGAACTCATTATTTCTCACCTGCCTGCACCTTGTTGGGGTTCATTGGCGGTTCACGCTTAGGTGCATTAGCCGTAATACTCCCGGGTGCTGTTTTTTGTACTTGATCCGTAATAACGAATACCTCTTCTAAATGAGAAAAATCAGCAGCCGGCGTTATATATGCGACCTGGCTTCCGCCTATCGTATCCACATCAACATTAGAAACTGTTCCAATAACCAGACCCTTCGGATAAACTCCGCCATAGCCCGAAGTGATGATAACATCACCCTTTAGGACATCTGCCTCTCTTGCGAGATTTATAAAGGCAAGCTTGTCAGGACTGCCGCTGTTTCCCGATACCATAGAAACGACACGGGAAGCCGGTCTCTCTACAATTCCGCCAACTGTAGTCCTTGGATCAAGAAGAAGCTGAACACGGGCTGAATTTTCATAGACTTCGCTGATGAATCCGACCAGACCGGGCGGAACAATAACCGGCATATACTTCTTTAAACCGCTGTCTTCTCCGCGGTCAATCACCATGGTCTGTGTCCATCCGCCATAATCTCTCGTAATGACTGATGCTCCAAGCATATTGTACTGCTTATAACCCTGCTTGAATTGCAAGAGACTCCTGAGCCTTATGTTTTCAGCCAATATTTCACTATAACCTGACTGTTCAGCTTTCAGGCTCTCGTTTTCTTTTTTAAGAGAATCCAATTCTTTCCAGTTATTCAGAACCTGAGAAAGGATTCCCAATCCATCTCTTGTATTCCAGGCTGCGCGGCTTACCCCATATTCAAAGGGTGCTGCTCCGGTGGAAAGAGGCTGGGAAACAAAGGGAATATATTCTCTGTGCCTCCAGAACCAGCCGCAAGCTCCTGCAAATATAAAAAGAAGAATGGCAAATACTATCTTCTTCCTATCAAAAAATATCACGATTAAGCGCCTCCATAATATTTTTCACCATTCTCTATCAAGAGAGAAAGATGTTTCTGCTTGTCCAAAGCTTTCAGGCAGCCTTCTGAAATAATATCTGCGGGATTATCCGGAACGAGCACAGGAATCCCCAATTCAAAAGAAAGCCAGTCCTTTAATCCGGACAATAGTGCGCTGCCGCCAGAAAGGAGCAGGCCATTCTTCAGCAGATCGCCTGCCATATCCGGTGTTGCTTCTGCTATAGCCCTTTTAACAGACGATAAGACAGGCTTCATGATTTTTTTCATAACAGGGCTCAGCTCTTCGAGGGACAGTTCGATGACAACTTCTACCCCATCACTGATCCTTCTGCCTCGTATGGTAAAAGTATCCTGATTCCCTCCGCGGGTTAAAGAAATCACTTCACTCTTTAATTTTTCAGCCTGCTCTATTCCTATCAGGACATTATATTTATCCTGAAGATACTGACAGATTCCAACATCAATATTATGTCCGCCAAAGGCATCTCCCACCTGAGAGACGATGCCGCCGCAGCAATATAATCCGACATTTGTAACATCCCGGCCTATGACCATGGATAAAATCGTCGAGGAATTCTCAAGATTGAAATCAGCCCCGATAGCTGCTGCAGCCGGAGAGGCGATTAAATAAACCTGCCTCGCGCCTGCATGCATCAAGGCGTCCACTAATGCATGCCTTGCTACCGAACTTGTCTCACAGGGAACCGCTATCATTACGGATGGACGGCTGACCGAATGATGAAGCGCCTTATTGATAAAATAGCGCAGCATTGATTTTGCAATGTTATAATCAGCAATAGAACCGTTTTTTACAGGCCATGCCAAGTAATGATTTTCTGGCTCTTTATGGTATCGGATCAATGCGTCTGTGCCAAATCCCAGAACTCTGCCGTTGATGTTATCCACTACGGCAACGCTGGATTCTTCTAATACCACTCTGTCATCACGAAAAATACGGACTTGAGAGGAGCCCAGATCGATTCCTAATTTATTCGTTAGTGCGGAAAATGCTTTCATACATTTTTATACCTTTCTATAGTAATACAATTTATTATATCATGTTTGTGGTATAACAATCATCAAAAACCAGCTTATCTGTTGTAAAGAAGACCTGCTTTGCTATTTGCTCTTCCAGGTGAAATTCCGGATGGTTTCCTGTTGCTTTTAATCATCCTGAAGAAGAAGCGTATTATTTTTCATTTTCCTTTTATTTCCTGGTATGCAGCTTTATATCCTAAACCTTAATTTATAAATGTTTTCAAACGTACCGATTGTTCTAATTTATTTCTATTGATATATTAATTAATTCTGTGTTTTTTGTTGACTTTAGAATAATCCTGTATTAAAGTTATGATATAAAACAACTCAAGACTGTGATCAAGTACTTGGGAAATGCTCAGATTCTCTCTCGAGTTGCTTATAATTCTATTTCTATCAGAATTTTAGCAAAAGGAGTGATTTTCTAATGAAAAAAGGAGTTAGACGTATGGTGGTTGCCTCTATGGCTGCACTTTGTGCATTGGGTGCCAGTTTTTCGACAAGTGCCTATGAATTGAATCCGGAAGTCAAGGATGTTACACCAGCTCTTCGCGAAGCATCTACCGTAGGTGTTTGGACATCTGAAAACCCCGCAATGAAGAATGCGCCAAACAAAGATGCCATTCTCGTAATGACATTTGGCACAACATTTAAAGACACTCGTGCCAAAACTATTGATGCAGTAGAAAAAGCCATTCAGGAAGCCAATCCTGGGGTACCTGTATATGAAGCTTATACCTCCCATATCATCATCGATCGAGTCAAGGCAAAGGAAGGAATTCAGAAGTTAACGCCTGAGGAAGCGTTTGCTAAACTGAAAGCAGACGGATATACACGTGTTGCCGTCGTTTCTCTCGATGTTATTCCTGGCATGGAATACAGCTATGACTCTATCATTACCAAGATGCAGGCTAATAACTTCAAGAAACTTTCTCTTGCAATGCCTCTTATGTATTTCCAGGGCACCGAAGGTGAACCAGATCAGATCGTAGAATTCTTAAATGCTCTCAAGAGCCAAATTCCGAAAATGGGACCGCATGAAGCTACCTTGATTATGGCTCATGGCACCCCGCATCCGGGCAATGCTTACTATTCTGTTATTCAGGATCGTCTGCAGCAGCTCGGTATGAATGATGTGTTCGTATACTCCGTAGAAGGCCGTCCGAATCTTGAAGATGTCATCCCGAAGCTGAAAGCTGGCGGTTATACGACAGTTACCCTGATGCCAATCATGATGGTCGCTGGTGATCATGCAAATAATGATATGGCTGGCAGTGATCCGGATTCTCATAAGAGCATCCTTGAAAAAGACGGATTTACTGTAAAGACTTACATCCATGGACTTGGTGAAAACAAGAATGTCCGTCAGATCTATGTGAACAGAGCTGAAGAAGCGCTGTCCGCACTGCAGAAATAATCCCATTTGTGATATGATAAAAAGAACCTCTCCGTCATTCTATGCCGAGGAGGTTCTTTTAACAATCATCCAATAAAATCCATCAGGCTTGATATTTATTCTGCTTCTGCAGACGAACTATATTCGTAGAAAGGGAAAAAATGTCTCCAAAAAAGATTTGCACGCTTCTTGTATCGGCTGCACTCTGTTTCACTCTTGCAGGATGTGCAACTTCAGGTACATCCTCTGAGAAGGGTTCCATTCAATACAAATATGAGGAGCAGACGGTAACAATGAAAGCCCAGCCGAAGAGAGTCGTCACGCTGACCGCTCCCCTGCTGAACATGGCTTATAGTGTCGGCGGCACTTCTGTTGCAAGACCTGTAACCACAAGCCCGATTCCTCCTGAGGCAGAATCTCTCCCAATCATCGGCACTATCCAGCATATCAATATGGAAACCTTGGTGGGAATGAAGCCGGACTTTGTTATCGGCGAGAAAAGTCATGATGCAAAACTTGAATCGCTGCTTCAAAGCAACAAGATTCCCTATATCCTGATTAATTATGATGGAATCAAGGATAACGTTCCTTTGCTGGAATTTATGGGACAGGTTTATGGCAAGGAAGATGCCGCAAAAAAGATTGTAGCTGATTATAATAACAAGATGTCTGATATAGAAAAAAAGGCATCTGCAGAGACACCAGCCAGAGTCGCCGTATTAAGGGCTACCGGCAAATCAATTACTGCCGAAACTCCTGAATCGATTTGTGCATCTATGGTAGAATTGCTGAAAATGAACAATGTCGTCGTTTCCCATAAGAATATTAATCTGAATGGGAAAACCGTTCCTTATTCTCTTGAACAGCTGACTGCAGACGACCCGGATATCATCTTTGTTGTGACAATGGGAAATGCTGATGAAATCAACAAGAAGATGGATGAAGACATGCGTTCAAATCCTGCATGGAATCATTTGAAAGCTGTAGAAAATCATAAGGTCTTCTTCCTCCCCTCGGATCTCTTTCTGCTAAATCCTGGTGTAAGAACACCAGAAGCCATGGAGAAGCTGTATGATCTGGCCTATAACGGCTAAATGGCTGCATCCGATTTCATATTAAAGAAAGGGGATGTGACAAAATTCATCCCAACAAAAA
>NZ_FR896403.1:0-7181 GCF_000435155.1 Dialister sp. CAG:357
CGCCGGGTGTTCAACTTATTATTGCAATTCGGGTTTACAGAATTTTTATACTTTGGCATTGACTATTATCCAAATAGGAATTTAAAATGAAAGACAAAGTATGTTCGTTATCTACAGGACGGTATATAAATTTAAAATAAGTATAACAGGGCATGGGATCTTTCCTGCTCCCTGCGCCTGTTCTTACGCGGTCATAAAATTGCAAATATTGTATTTTCATGTTATGGAGGACTCATGGGAACGACAACTTTTGGCCGGGAAGGTGAAAATTTAGCCAAGGTGTATCTCGAGAAAAAAGGGTATAAATTTCTCGACCGCAATTTTAAGCGGATACATGGCGAAGTAGATTTAATTATGATGGATGGAGATGTTATTGTTTTTGTAGAAGTGAAAAGCAGGCATAACAGAAAATATGGTGATCCGATTGAGGCAGTTAACAAATATAAGCAAAAGCATATCCGCTATTGCGCAAACTTATACCTGTCATCACATCGTATCACTGATCAAAGTGTAAGATTTGATGTTGTAGAGGTACTGGCTTCAGCAGGAAGAGCAGTCCGGTACAGGCATACTCGAAACGCATTCTAGAACTTGGTATGGAAATTTAATTGTTGAGGGAGACAATTATGTATGCAGAAGTCTTAGGAACGACAACGTATGGGCTCAACGGGCATGTAATCGGGGTGGAAGTAGATATCAGGAGAGCGGCAGAAGCATTGGAAATAGTCGGACTTCCGGCCGCATCTGTCAAAGAATCTAAGGAAAGGGTCAATTCGGCAATCAGAAATTCCGGGTACCGCTTCCCTGGAAATAAAGTCATCGTCAATCTGGCGCCGGCAGACTTGAAAAAGGACAGCTCGGGGCTTGACCTTCCGATTGCAATCGGACTTTTGGCGGCCAACGGCGGTATTCCGCTGGATCGTTTGAAAAATATGATTTTCATCGGAGAGCTTTCTCTTCAGGGGGAAATAAGGCCTGTTCCCGGCGTACTGTCCATGGTATTGACCGGCAAAGCCGCAGGGATAACCAGATATTTCATGGCACCTGAAGTCACGAACGAAGCACTGCTCTGTGATGATATTGAAGTGTACGGGCCGAAGACGCTGCGGGAACTGGTTGAATTTCTGGTCGGAGAAAGAGACCTCCCTCAGGCAGTGAGAAAAGAAGACACAGAGGCAAAAGCCAGTGATGTCGATCTTTCTGAAGTTCAGGGCCAGGTCATCGCTAAACGCGCGCTTGAGATTGCGGCCGCAGGTGCCCATAATGTTCTGATGACAGGCGCACCGGGATCGGGCAAGACGATGCTTGCCAGAAGGATTACGACCATTCTTCCTCCCATGACTAGGGAAGAGGCGCTGGAAGTAACAAAGATATACAGTGTGGCTGGCCTTTATAAGGCGGATGACATTATCAGGGAAAGACCTTTCAGAAGCCCGCATCATACGATTTCCATGGCAGGCCTGATCGGAGGGGGAACGATTCCGCGTCCGGGCGAAGTAACTCTTTCTCACAGGGGCGTCCTGTTTCTGGATGAACTTCCCGAATTTCCGCGTTCCGTCCTGGAGGTTTTAAGACAGCCGCTTGAGGACAGGGAAGTGCATATTTCAAGAGTGAATGCATCCTTTGTCTATCCCTCCGATTTTATTCTGATTGCGGCCATGAACCCTTGTCCCTGCGGATATCTCGGGGATCCGCAGCATCAGTGTACCTGCACGGATGGGGAAATCAGGAGCTACGGAAGAAAGATATCAGGACCGCTGCTTGACAGAATCGATCTTCATGTAACGGTACAGCGTCCTAAATATAAAGAGCTCATTGCAACGACAAAGGGAGAATCCTCTGCCGAAATTGCAGCCCGTGTTTCAGCGGCCAGAGCAATCCAGACATCAAGACTTTCCAAATGGCATATGCAGAACAATGCACAGATGGGGCACAGGCAGCTGAAGGAAACCTGCCAGCTTGATAAGGAAGGCACTGAACTGCTTCATGAAATATTCGAAAAGCTGCACCTGTCTGCCAGGAGCTATGACAGGATCATCAAAGTTTCCCGTACGATTGCCGATCTTGACGGGCAGCCGCAGATTCTTGCCAAGCATGTTGCTGAAGCGATAAGTTACAGGAATATGATTCCGCTGAGGTGATTATGGATATTTATGCTGCTGCTCTTCCTGGATGTCCGGGATTAGGTGCCAAAAATATCAGGGAACTGATTGACCACTTCAATACGCCTGAAGACGTATGGAATGCCTCTGAAAAAGATATCATCGATCTTCATGTGCTGACTCCTGCCAGAGAAAAGGCCTTCCTCAAGTACAGGCGCGAAACGGATCTGGAAAAACTGGAGAAAAAGCTGCTGGGACTTGGAATCCGCTGGTGTACATGGGAAGACAGCACGTACCCTTCTCTTCTGGCAGAAACGTCCAATCCGCCGGCCGTGCTCTATTATATGGGAACTTCTCCGGTCTTTGAAAAGACGATAGGGATTGTGGGATCGAGAAAGGCAACCGCATACGGAATAGAAACAGCTGGACAGTTTGCCAGAGCGCTTTCAAAAGAAGGCGTTACGGTTGTCTCCGGCGGAGCTAGAGGGATTGACAGTGCTGCGCACAGCGGCGTCTTGCAGGAAAAAGGGAGTACGGTTGTCGTGATGGCATGCGGGCTGGATAAGGTCTATCCGCCGGAAAACAGGAATTTGTTCCAGCAGGTCATTGATAACGGAGGCACACTGCTTTCTGAATACCCGCCGGGAATGCCGCCTCTTGGACGGCAGTTTCCCGCCAGAAACAGGATTATTGCCGGAATGAGCCGGGGAGTTATCGTAGTGGAGGCTGCTGAGCGCAGCGGTTCATTGATTACTTCTGATTTCGCATTGGAAGAAGGAAGGGATGTCTTCTCCGTACCGGGAAGCATATGGATAGATTCCTGCAAAGGAACCAATCAATTGATCAGGAATGGAGCTATATGCTGCACATCGGCAGAAGATGTCCTTTCCGAATACAATTGGAAGGAAGAAAAAGGGAAGCCTGAGAGCAAGTATCTGGAGCCTTTAACGATTGAAGAGGAGTATGTATTCCATTTCTGCCAGACCGAAGGAGAAGTCAATTCCGAAGATATATTGCAGCATTCTGGATTTTCTGTGGTAAAATTGACTATGATTTTGCTCCAGCTCCAGCTGAAGGGATATATCCAGGAGACTGAACAGGGCAGATATATAATAAAAACAGGATTGTAACATTCTTTCATCAGTCCTTTAAATCGGCGGATCTTCGCATCATTTTAAAGCAGTTCGATTTTATTCTTTTTAGAAACTGCGCTGAAAGTGTATAATAAAGGAATTGATAAAAGTATTTAAATCATGTATCATTCTTGTTCATAGATCTGAAAGATGAAAGAACTTGTACTTTATTAAGTAAGTGGAGGAAGATTTTGCCAATTACAAGAACAATCACAATAGGAAGCAAACGCAAGACAAGAACAAAGGCTCCTGCTGAACCATCTTTTAAACGTAAACCAAATCCCAAGGGAAAGCATCTTGTTGTCGTAGAATCTCCGGCTAAAGCAAAAACAATAGAGAAAATTCTCGGACCGGATTACAAGGTCCTTGCTTCGAAAGGTCATTTGAGAGATCTGCCGCAAAAGACACTTGGCGTTGATATCGATGATAATTTCAAGCCTGAATACGTCAATTCCAAGGACAAGGAAGACGTTATCAAGACACTCCAGAAGGAAGCAAACCATTGCAGGGACATTTATCTGGCAACGGACCCTGATCGCGAAGGAGAGGCCATTTCCTGGCATTTAGCGAAGCTTCTTGATGTGAATCCGGAAGATAATGTAAGAATTGCATTCCACGAAATCACGGCTCCTGCCATCAAGGAAGCCATTAAGCATCCGGGACCGATTGATTTGAACCGTGTCGATGCGCAGCAGGCCCGCCGCGTCCTTGACAGGCTGGTCGGCTACAAGCTTTCCCCCTGGCTCTGGAAGCAGGTATACCGCGGCCTTTCTGCAGGACGAGTGCAGTCTGTGGCAACGCGTCTGATCTGCGAACGCGAGGAAGAAATACGCGCCTTCAAACAGGAAGAATACTGGACAATCGAATGTGTCTATACGACTCCGGAAGGGGATGCGTTTAACGCAAAGCTGGCACAGATCAGCGGAAAACCTGCAGAGCTTCACAATGAAGAAGAAGCAGAAAAAGCAGCAGCAGGCGTCCGGAATAAGAATGCGGATGTAGTTTCCGTAACAAAGACAAAGAAGCAGCGCAAGACGAAGCCGCCTTATACGACGTCCACGATGCAGCAGGATGCTGTCAATAAATTGAACTTAGGATCCAAGAAAACCATGCTTCTTGCGCAGGAACTCTATGAAGGCATCGAGCTTCCTGAACAGGGGCATGTAGGTCTGATCACTTATATGCGTACGGATTCCACGCGTATTTCTGATGAAATGTTCAAGCAGGCCAGAGAATATATCGGAAGGCTTTACGGAGACAAGTACCTGCCGGAAAAGCCGAATGTTTTTGCCAAGTCCAAAGAAGCGCAGGATGCCCACGAAGCCATAAGACCGACAAGTCTTGCACTTCCGCCGGCCGCATTGAAAGGTGTTTTGAAAAGAGACCAGCTGCGTCTTTACACACTGATCTGGAACCGTTTCATTGCATCGCAAATGGCACCGCAAATTGCCCAGAGCACGAATGTCACCCTTCAGTGCGGTGAATTCATCTTAAAGGCAAGCGGACTTCACATTCTCTTTGATGGTTTTACAATCATGCAGCCAGCCAAGGATGAGAAGAAGGATGAAGAAGAAGCAGCGATTATCCCGCCGCTCAAGAAGGGTGATTCTGTCCTCAATGTCAAGGCAGACGGGAATCAGCACTTTACTTCTCCGCCCCCAAGATATACAGAAGCAAGCCTGATCAAAGTACTCGAAGAAAAGGGAATTGGCCGCCCGTCCACATACGCTCCGATTCTTGATACCATACAGAAACGCCGCTACGTGACCAAGGAAGGAAAGCAGTTTGTTCCAACGGAAATCGGTTTCAAGGTAACGGATCTTCTTAAGAAGTATTTCGATGGAGTCATCAATGTAGACTTTACGGCCAACCTTGAAAACTGGCTGGATAAGATTGCTGACGGCCATGCGACTTATACAAAGGTCATCACTGACTTCTACAAGGTCTTTTCAGACGAACTGAACGCAGCTAATGTGGAAGCTTCCAAAAACAAGAAGGAAGAAGCAGAGGTTTCTGATGTTGTCTGCGAAAAATGCGGCGCAAAGATGATTGTAAAGCTGGGGCGCTACGGCAAGTATCTTGCCTGTCCGAACTATCCGGACTGCAAGAACATCAAGCCGTACAGCCTGGTCAACGGGCCAAAAGAGGTTTCTGATGTCCATTGCGATAAGTGCGGTACACTGATGGTTTACCGCATGGGACCGTATGGAAGGTATTTGAAATGTCCCAACTGCAATGCGAATAAGGCCATTGTCATTGACACTTCCATCGTCTGCCCGAAGTGTCATGAAGGACATATGATCCAGAGAAGAACCAAGAGAGGGCGTACCTTCTATGGATGCAGCCGGTATCCGGCGTGTGATATGGCACTCTGGAACGAACCGGTAGACCAGTTCTGCAAAGTATGCGGATCGATCATGGTCAAGAAGGTATCCAGAGACGGGACAGAGACGATTGTCTGCTCGAACCCTGAGTGTCCGACAGCTCCCAAGAAGAGTACCACTAAAGGAAGAAGGGCAACAAAGAAAACAGCATCGAAAGATGAAACATGACAGGAGAAATAAATTGACTGATAAAGTAACCGTAATAGGAGCCGGACTTGCAGGCAGCGAAGCTGCGTTTCAGCTTGCTGAACTTGGAATCCCGGTAGAATTGGTAGAGATGCGTCCCCTTAAGCAGACACCGGCGCACCATACCGGCTATTTTGCTGAACTTGTCTGCAGCAATTCGCTTCGCGCGGCTTCCGTGACAAATGCAGTAGGCCTGCTGAAGGAAGAAATGCGCCGCCTTCATTCGGTCATCATGGATGCTGCCGATCACCACTCTGTACCAGCTGGCGGAGCTCTGGCTGTCGACCGTATGGGATACGCGGAAGCCGTGACTGAAATCGTAAAGAACCATCCGCTGATTACATTTACGGAAAAAGAAGTGACTGAAATTCCGGAAGATGGCATTACGATCATTGCCACGGGTCCTCTGACAGAGGGAAAACTGGCAGAAGCGATTGAAGATTTCTGCGGCGGAGAGGGCTTTCATTTCTATGACGCAGCTGCTCCGATCGTAACAAAAGAATCACTGGATCTGGACGTAGTTTATGCGATGTCACGCTACGGAAAAGGGGAAGCAGCTTATCTGAACTGCCCTATGAATGAAGAAGAGTATGCGGCATTCCAGGAAGCGCTCTGTCATGCAGAAATGGCTCCGGTCCATGGGTTTGAAAACAAGAAGGTTTTTGAAGGATGCATGCCGATTGAAGTCATGGCGCAGCGCGGAGCAGATACAATGCGATTCGGCCCGTTAAAACCGGTCGGGCTTCCTGATCCGAGAACCGGGGAAACTCCATATGCAGTCGTCCAGCTTCGAAGAGACAATGAAGACGATACGATGTACAATATTGTCGGCTTCCAGACTCATCTGAAGTGGGGTGAACAAAAGCGGGTCTTTGGCATGATTCCTGGCTTATCGCATGCGGAATTCGTCCGTTATGGCGTTATGCACAGGAATACATACATCGATTCGCCCGATCTTTTGAACGAAACCATGGAAACGAGAAAAAAGAAAGGGCTCTTCTTTGCAGGACAAATGACCGGCGTCGAAGGGTATGTCGAATCCGCCGCATCAGGGATTGTTGCCGCTTACAGCGCAGCTGCAAGATTCCGCGGTGAAGAACCGAAAGCATTTCCGAGAGAAACCGCCATTGGCTCTCTTTGCTACTACATCTCTCACTTTGATGGCAAGAACTTCCAGCCGATGAATGTAAATTTCGGACTTATGCCGCAGCTGGAGAAAAGAGTGCCTAAGAAAGAAAAGAACCAGCGCATTGCTGACCGTGCATTAGAAGCAATTGACAATTTTATAGAAAATCACTAAGAGAACTGGGCAGTCATATATGGCTGCTCTTTTCTTTTGCTGAAATGAGGCTTATAGGACATTTCGTGTTGTTTTT
>NZ_FR896404.1:0-6686 GCF_000435155.1 Dialister sp. CAG:357
GGGTGTTCAACTTATTATTGCAATTCGGGGAAATAAAAGAAGATTAAATTAAATCTGTTTTGATAATATCCGTCAAAACCGCGTCCGAGGACTTTGACCTGCCCCAGCGGGGAAGGAGTACCGGCTTTCGGCTGTTGCCGGAAAAGGGGTGCAGTATTCATAGCACTTTAAAATATGAAAAGGTTCTTCGAGCAGCGCGAAGTCGTATTGTGTGTTTATAAAAAGAGCCTTATACCAGTCTTCGACTGAGGAAATCCAACTCATCCCCCGGCTCCGCCGGTACCTTCCCTTCCAGGGCAAGGTCAAATGCAAAAAACCGCACTCTTTCGAGTGCGGCTGCTTCTTTAATTATTGCTTTTATTTCAATATAGACTTCAGGAATGCCTTGGTCCTTTCGCTCTTTGGATGTTCGAAGACTTGCTCGCTGGTGCCTTCTTCTTCTACTTTTCCGTCTACCATGAAGAGGATCCTGTCGGAAACAGATTTGGCGAAGGCCATTTCGTGGGTGACGATGACCATGGTCATGTTTTCGTCAGCCAGCTGCTGGATGGTTTTCAGAACTTCGCCTGTCAGTTCAGGATCAAGAGCAGATGTCGGTTCGTCGAAGAGCATGATTTCCGGGTTCATGGCAAGAGCTCTTGCGATAGCGACTCGCTGTTTCTGCCCTCCGGAAAGGCTTCCAGGATACATGTTCTTCTTATTCAGAAGTCCTACTTTATCCAGAAGATTCTCGGCAATAGGAAGAACTTCTTCCTTCTTCATGCCTTTGACATAAATCGGAGCGGCCATGATGTTATCCAGGACTGTCATATGCGGAAAAAGATTGAAGGACTGGAATACCATGCCCATCTTTCCCAAAATTTCCTTGGACTTTACTTCATTGGCGTAGATGACTTCTCCATTCTTTTCTTCCGCGAGATAATCGCCGTCGACAAGAATGGATCCTCCCTGGATCGTTTCAAGGTGATTCAGGCAGCGGAGGAGAGTACTCTTGCCGGCACCGGATGGCCCGATGATGGAGATGACTTCCCCTTTTTCAAGACTCATATTGACCTTATGAAGAATGGTGAGTTTGCCATAAACCTTCACAATATCTTTCATTTCAATAAAACTCATCGAAGTACCTCATCAGTCTTCATAAACGGCATAGCGTTTTTCAATGTATGCCAGAATCTTTGTCAGGATAGCCGTGCAGAGCAGGTAGAAAACAGCTGCTACAAGGAACGGCGTTGTATCGAAGTCGCGCTGAACGAAAGCACGGGTGACGCGCATGAGGTCGTTCATAGCAAGAATGTATACAAGAGAGGTATCCTTCAGAAGCGTGATGGTTTCGTTGCCAAGAGGCGGGATGACGCGCTTGACGACCTGAGGAAGGATGATGTGCCACATCGTCTGCTTATACGTAAAGCCAAGAACCTTGGCGCCTTCATACTGGCCCTTGCTGATCGACTGGATGCCGCCTCGGAATATTTCAGCGAAGTATGCAGCATAGTTTGCTACGAAAGCCAGGATGGCCGCCGGGAAATCATTGATCTGGATATTCAGCATCAAAGGAAGGCCATAGTAAATGAACATGATCTGCAGCATCAGAGGCGTGCCTCTCATGACGTAGATGTACATAGCGGCCAGACGGCGGAAAAGCCCCACCTTCGAGATGCGGACCATGGCGAGAAGTACACCGATTGGCAGTGACAGCACTATGGTAAAAAGGAAAATCTTGGCAGAAACGCCCAGACCTTGAATCATATTTGGCAAAATGTGAATGATATAATCCATCATCGGCTCCTTACATTCCGGAATTTGCGGCAGTGCCGTTTTTGATCATGTATGAATATCATACACTGACTTCATCCTTTTAACAAGATAGAGTGACAAAATTTACAAACTGGCTAGATATAAACGAAGCAAGGCAGAACAGGAAACCTCCCGCTCTGCCTCTTCGTTTATCCCTTAAAGGGAATTATTTCAGAATAACATCTTTACCGAACCATTTTTCGGAAATCTTAGCAGCTTCGCCGCTTGCTTTTACCTTTTCAATGCCTTCATTCAGAAGATCGATCAGAGCCTGGTTGTCTTTCTTGACGCCGATAGCGAATGTATCTTTGGAAACAACGCCATCCAGTTCTCTGAATGTTCCAGGTTTCTTAGTCATGTAGTATTCAATCAGGACAGAGTCAGCCAGGATTGCATCGCAGCGTCCGGATTCCAGATCCATGAAGCAGGAAGCAAGATCAGGATAAGCCTTGACTTCAGAGAAGGAATTCTTCAGAGCCGGATCCTTATTCAGAGCAGCTTCCGCCGTGGAAGCTTCCTGGATATCCAGTTTCTTTCCTTTCAGTTCAGCCTGTGTCTTGATCGGGCTGTCAGCCAGAACGACGTAGACCTGAGTATTATCCATGTAAGGTTTTGTGAAACTAAGCTTCTTCTGTCTTTCCGGAGTCATGGTGAAGCCGTTCCAGATGGCATCGATCTTACCGGAATTCAGTTCCGTTTCCTTGGAAGCCCAGTCGATTGGCTTGAATTCAATCGGAACACCAATTTCCTTGGATACCGCATTTGCCATATCGATATCGAAGCCTACGATCTTACCGCTGTCATCACGGAACCCCATCGGAGCGAAGGTATCATCCATACCAGCTACAATCTTTGTCGGCTTAGCGCCTGCAGCAGCTGACTTAGCAGCGCTTCCGGCAGACTTCTGATCTCCGCCACATCCAGCCATCAAACCAATAGCACCCAGTGCCAAAACCCCTGCTGCAAGAATCTTTTTAATATTCATGGTCATCTCTCCCTTAGCCTTCTTTAATTCTTTATCTCGTTAAAGAGTTATCTTGGCATTATATTACATGATTGAGAGATGCCTGTCAACACCTTTTTTGAAAATCTTAAAAAAATTTTTCCGCTGCGTTTTGCGAATTTCACCACGTAGATAATATAGAAATATGGGCAAAGTAAAAGCTCGTAGATTTCAATCTGCCTGAACAGATATTAGGGTAGAAATCTATGAGCCAAAAATATTAGCTTCCTAAAAAACTTAGCATTTTATATTGCTGATTTATTTTCATACATCTTCTGATAATAATTCTGATATTCTCCGGAAATGATGTCTTCCCACCATTTCTGATGTGTCAAATACCACTGAATCGTCTTCTTGATACCATCGGCAAATTTTGTTTCCGGAAGCCAGCCAAGTTCTCTGTAAATTTTTTCAGGATCAATGGCATATCTTCTGTCATGGCCTTTTCGATCCGTTACGTGAGTGATTAAACTCTCCGGCTTTCCAAGCTCCTGACAGATCAGTTTGACGATGTCTATATTCCTCATTTCATTATGACCGCCGACGTTATAGACTTCCCCGACTTTTCCTTTACGGATAATGAGGTCAATGGCGCGGCAGTGATCTTCAACATAGAGCCAGTCACGAACATTCAGACCATCCCCGTAAACAGGAAGAGGCCTGTCATGGAGCGCATTGATAATCATCAGCGGAATGAGCTTTTCCGGGAAATGATACGGTCCATAGTTATTCGAGCAGCGCGAAATTGTGACAGGAAGTCCGTATGTCCTGTAGTAGGCCATGACAAGGAGATCAGCCCCAGACTTGGAACTGCTGTAAGGACTCGATGTATGGATGGGCGTTTCTTCTGTAAAGAAAAGATCAGGACGATCCAGAGGAAGATCGCCATACACTTCATCGGTAGATACCTGGTGATACCTCTGAATGCCATACTTTCTGCAGGCATCCATCAGGACAGACGTCCCGATAATATTCGTCTGAAGGAAGATTTCCGGATTTTCAATGGAACGATCAACATGGCTTTCTGCAGCGAAATTAATCACGACATCAGGCTTTTCTTTCTCAAAAAGGCCATAAACGCTATCCCTGTCACAAATATCCATCTTTACGAACTGGAAATTCGGATGATCCATGACATCTGCCAATGTTGAAAGATTTCCAGCATATGTCAGCTTATCCAGGCATATAATCTGATCACCTGGATGTTCCTGCAGCATATAATGAACAAAGTTTCCTCCGATAAAACCGGCTCCCCCGGTCACGATAAGCTTCAAGGTGCTTCACCTCTTCAAATTTTGCCTGACAAAGCTATCTATACAGACAAAAACAAATAAAATTATGCCATAAACCAACGTCAGAAAAATCCATATTATATTATATGTTATGTTATACTACCCTTCTTATATAGCGATTAATTGCATCGTTCCGTCACTATATTCCCAGCTTCTCTCTAGCCGCAGATATACCTTCCATCAACACAGAATCCCTCATTCCTAAAAGAATTCCAATATAAACGGCTCCTCCAATAATAGCAATAACACCAGTATGAATAATAGTCGGTGAAAACATTTGCTCTATAGTAATTGTAATCATGAACATAATCATACCTGCTAACCAATAATGTGTAGATTGAGATAATATCGTCTTAAAACCGAAATCCCTTCTTACCATATAAAGCTGAACCATTGTTACCAGCCATTCAGTAAGAAGAGTGGCAATAGCAACACCAACCGACTGATATTTTGGAATCAAATAGAAATTGATACCAAAATTAAAAGCCGCACCTCCTCTTTATTTTTGCTATAAGATTCCTTTTCTTATGCGATAACCCGCTTCTCATTCATAACACAAATCATATTTATCTCAAGATAAGGAAAGTCTCTGTGTTATAATTGAAGTGAAAGCTGAGGAATCTACCATGAATACACCTATCATTTTCAACCTTTCAATCGGAGGCAAGAAGCCGCATTCTTCGACACAGAAGATCTGCCCTTTCTGCCATCCTGAAACTTTAACGAACATCCTCGACAAGAAGGATGATATTATCTGGCTGATGAATAAGTTCCCTGTTTTTGAAGGAACGTATCCGACAGTCATTGTAGAGACTTCTGATCATAACGCTGAACTGACGACGTACAGCAAAGAGAAGCTGCATGAAGTCATTTCCTTTGGCCTTGAACGCTGGGAAAAGATGGAGAGGGACAAGCGTTTCAAATCCGTCCTTTATTTTCGCAACTACGGCCCTGGTTCAGGCGGTTCGCAGCGCCATCCTCATTCCCAAATCATCGGTCTTGATACGTATGACTACAAGGACAATATCGACCGGGAAAATTTCCTTGGTCCCATCGTTCACGAAGACCAGGACTGCTATGCTACTGTATCAGACTATCCGATCAGCGGCATGGGAGAAATGAATGTCACTCTGAAGAAGGACGCTTCGCCGGAAAAATTTGCTGACACGATTCAGACTCTGGCACGTTATGTCCTGAATGACTTCCCTCTCCCCTGCACAAGCTACAATATTTTCTTTTACCATTTCAAACATATCCGGGCGAAGATTTTCCCGCGTTATACGGCAAGTCCTCTTTACATGGGCTACCATATCACCCATGTCATGGATCATGAAAGCCAGAAGCGCATGCTCGAAAAACTTCATACCGGAACGTATTTTGGAGAATGACACTGATGAAATTATATGCTTTCAGTGACTTCCACCTCTCAGGCGACCCGCCGACGAAGCCGATGGATATCTTCGGACCTGCATGGAACAACCACAGGGAGAAGATCATCAATGCCTGGATGGAAACAATCCATCCAGAAGACACGGTCATCATGGCGGGCGATTTATCATGGGCCATGCACATTCAGGATGCTATTTCCGATCTGAAGATGCTGGGAACTCTTCCCGGCAGAAAAATCATCGTCCGCGGCAACCATGACTACTGGTGGGATACTGTCACAAAAATGACCCGCATGACAGACGGCGCTTTTGAATTCATTCATAACTCTGCCCTCTCCGTCGGACCGATCGCCATTGCCGGTACAAGAGGCTGGATTGCGGAGACATCCAGAAAACTGACAGAGGCAGATAAGCCAATCATTTTAAGAGAAGAAGGAAGACTGGAACGCTCCCTTGAACTCGCCAGCAAGATGAATCCGGAAAGAATCATCGCCGTCCTTCACTACCCACCCTTCGATGAACTTAGAAATCCGACCCATATGCTGCAGCTCATGACCAAGTACCATGTCACCGACTGCGTCTATGGCCACATCCACGGCGCCATGAATTTCCAGAACCTCCCCGAGGAGCTCGAAGGCATCCGCCTCCACCTCACCTCGGCTGACTACCTGGACTTCAAGCCCCATCTTCTTTACGATCTGGAGGACTTCCATGCTGAAAAAGACGACAGAGAGTAAGCTTCTGGCAGGCTATATCTATGGCGACAACGTCACTAAGGAATACGTCTACCTCCCTGGCAGCGAAGTCGACACAGAAGAACCCATGCTCGTCTACGAAGACAATGGAGGAAGAGACGACATAGGAATGGAACGAGCGTTGGAAATCATAGAAAAAAGAAGCCTCAAACCAACCACACATCCTGTATTAGGAAAGAATACGATGGGATAATAGATAAGGCGATAAAAAAGGAATGCGAAAAGTCATCTATCTTTTCACATTCCTTTTTTGCTATTTCCCCGAACGGAAAACGCGTCTTTTATCACAGTTCCAATGTCTTCAGGTATTCTCTGAATCCTGGTCCTATGTCTTCTCTTCTAAGAGCAAATTCTACCATGGCTTTGAGGTAGCCTAGCTTATTACCTGTGTCGTAGCGTTTTCCCTTGAAATTATAGGCATACACGTTTCCATTTTTTGCCATGACGCGAAGAG
>NZ_FR896404.1:6720-7536 GCF_000435155.1 Dialister sp. CAG:357
CGTCGGTGAGCTGGATTTCTCCGCCTTTCCCCGGTTTTGTCTGTTCAAGAATCTTAAATATTTCCGGAGTGATGACGTAGCGTCCAAGCGCTGCAATGCGGCTGGGGGCTTCTTCAATAGAAGGTTTTTCTATCATGTCCAGGACTTTGACCAAATCCGGATCTTCTGTCTTTACTCCATCAATGATTCCATAGGAAGAGACCTGTTCTTCTCTTACGCGCTGGCAGCCTATGACAGCTCCGCCTGTCTTTTCATACTGATCCATCAGCTGTTTCAGAGCTGGCTCACCGTCGCCTGTATATACGACATCATCACCAAGAATGACGCCAAATGGTTCTCCGTCCATGAATTCCTTGGCACAGAGAATAGCATCTCCAGGGCCTCTCATGTACTGCTGACGAGTATAATGCACTTTGACAGAAGCAACATGACGAATCTCTTTCAAGAGATCCATCTTCCCGGACTCATACAGATGCTGTTCCAGTTCCGGAGAAGAATCGAAATGATCTTCGAAGGCTCTCTTCGCATGACCAGAAATAATAAGGATCTGTTCAATCCCGCTCGCTTCGATTTCTTCGACAATATACTGAATCGTAGGCTTATCTACGATAGGAAGCATTTCCTTCGGCATCGCCTTTGTCTCCGAAAGGAATCGTGTACCAAATCCCGCTGCCGGGCGGATGAGTTGCATTTCTGCGAACGGAGTGAGGTTGGCTTGTTCTCCATTTGCGAAGCAAGGAATGGTGTTGACCTTGCACCGCCAGGAGAAGGTGTCAGGCTCCAAATTTCTGTTGCCTGACGAATACAGTAGTTCTT
>NZ_FR896405.1:0-2046 GCF_000435155.1 Dialister sp. CAG:357
CCGGAGGCGAAGGCAGCGAGTTCAAAAATGCCATAGAGAAAGCGGATAACTACTTCACACAGATGAAGAACCAGATTGCCACGACAAAGACCATTGTCCTGCTTGATGGCATGACCACACAGATGTGGAACTATAAGGACGACACCGTTGCAGCAATCGAATCCGCAAAGAAGCCGAAGAAGCCGGTAAAGCCTGTGCAACCGAACCAGCCAAAGAAGCATATTAAGAACTGCTATCGACAGGCGATCTTTAAGCAGGCGACACTGGAAAGCGAAGCTGATGTAAATGATTATGTGGAGCGGATGCGCTCTTATCTGAATGCGCTTCTGAAGGACTGCGACGGAATCAAACTGAACTAAGAGAGGACTCTTTCATGGATAAGAATGCAATAAAGAAATACGCCGTCTGGGCAAGAAACGAACTCATTGAGCGCGTGTCGCAGAAGGCAGATCAATATGAAATCAGCGCGGATGCAGATCCAAATGCGGACTCTGCGCATGGCGTTCTTCTGACAGCGGATGAGAAGAAGCAGCGTGCGGCGCTGATCGGACAGGTGAAGGAAAAAGGTTTCGATCAGGTGATGGAGGAAGTTGCCTATACCTGGTTCAACCGGTTTTCTGCTTTGCGGTTCATGGAGGTCAATAATTACCTTCCGTCCCGAATTCGTGTGTTTACGGATGAAAACGGGAAGTTCAAGCCGGAGATCCTGGCCGAGGCAATTCATCTGGATCTGGACGGTCTCGACATGGAGAAAGTCTATGCCCTAAAGGATGCTAATGATGACGACGCACTGTTCAAGTACCTTATCATCACGCAGTGCAATGCGCTCTCGGGTGTTCTGCTGGGCATGTTCCAGAAGATTGCGGACTACACGGAGCTTCTGTTTCCAGATAATCTGCTCAGAGATGGCAGCGTGATTGAACAGATGGTAGCACAGATTCCTGAGGAAGACTGGAAGGATCAGGTGCAGATTATCGGCTGGCTGTATCAATATTACAACACTGAGCCGAAGGACAAGGTCTTTGCTGACCTCAAGAAGAATAAGAAGATCACAAAAGAGAAAATCCCAGCGGCTACACAGCTGTTCACACCGGATTGGATTGTCCGCTATATGGTCGAGAACTCTCTCGGGCGTCTGTGGGTAGAAGGTCATCCGAATGATGACCTGAAAGAAAGCTGGAAATATTATCTGGAAGAAGCAAAGCAGGAACCGGAAGTTCAGAAGCAGCTTAACGAGATCAAAAAAGAATATGCGACGCTCACGCCTGATCAGATCCGCGCTGTCGATCCCTGCATGGGCAGCGGTCACATAATTTGCTACATGTTCGACGTGTTGATGCAGATTTATGAGGCGTATGGATATACAGCCAGAGACGCGGCTTCCAGCATTGTGAAGAATAATCTCTACGGCCTCGACATCGACGACCGCGCGGCGCAGCTTGCTTATTTTGCTGTGATGATGAAAGCCTGCCAGTATGACCGCAGGTTCCTTTCCCGTGGAATCCAGCCGCAGGTCTATGCCATCATGGAGAGCAACAGATTTGATCCGCACATGATCGACTTTTTTACAGATGGGCGCAAAGAACTGAAGTCTGCGTTGAATTCGCTCATTTCTGATCTGCATGATGCGAAGGAATACGGATCGATTCTGGATGTGAAGCCGGTGGACTTCCCGGCGCTTTATGCCCGGTTTGACGAGATACGGAACGGGAATCCGAATTTGTACACGTATCAGGTTCTGGATGAGCTTCTGCCGTTTGTGCGGATGGCGGAGGTCATGGCGCAGAAATATCACGTTGTCGTGACAAATCCGCCATACATGGGTTCATCTGGCATGGGCGGAAAACTCTCGGAGTTTATCAAGAAAAATTATCCGGACAGCAAGTCGGACTTGTTTGCCGTGTTTATGGAGTGTTGGAATAGGCATATTGTGCCAACAGGCTTTAATTGCATGGTTACAATGCAGTCCTGGATGTTCCTTTCCAGTTTTGAGAAAATGCGTGAAAATATTCTTGAAAACTATACCATCAATAATCTGATGCATAT
>NZ_FR896406.1:0-407 GCF_000435155.1 Dialister sp. CAG:357
AACTGTTGCTGACGAAAGGGGTGCAGTATTCATTAGTTTTTATAAAAAGGTTCCACGAGCGCAGCGAGGTTTTACGGTTTTCTCTTTTCCCTTTGCGAAGCAAGGAAATGGTTTTGGAGCTCGCCCCGTAGGGGGAGCTGACGCGCATTGCGCCTGAGGAGGTTCATCTCCACAAGGCGAAGCCTTGGTCGTATGGTGTTCCCATTCGCACCTTGGGGCGGTTGTGAAGGTTTGATAAGAAAGAGCTTTCTTTCCCATCTTTTCTAAACTGAAAGCGTACCTTTGCTTTTCTGCGGTTTTTCCCGCGCAGCGGTTGTCCGGTTTTCTCTTTTCCCTCGCCCCTGGGCGGTTTTCCTGTTTTCTCTCCCCTTTTCCCCCCACGACAAACCCCCCGAAGCTTGGCTTCG
>NZ_FR896406.1:440-15947 GCF_000435155.1 Dialister sp. CAG:357
TCGGGGGGTTCCCTATTCTTATTCTAATCTTAGAATACGTCTTTGAGGACAATGGTCTGTTCGCGGCTTGGGCCTACGGATACGATGCCGATCGGTACTCCGATGAGTTTGGAGATGCCTTCGAGGTATTCGCGGCAGAGGGCCGGGAGTTCATTGTAATCGCGGATGTCGCTGATTTTTTCTTTCCAGCCTTTGAATGTCTTATAGACCGGGGTGATCTTGCCCAGGAATTTCAGGTCAGCCGGGTATTCTTCTACTTCTTTGCCTTCGTATTCATAGCCTGTGCAGACTTTGATTTCTTCCATGCCGTCTAAGATGTCGAGGCGGGTGATGGCGAGGTAATCGAAGGAGTTCAGGGCTGCTGCGTAGCGGACGGCGCGGGTGTCGAGCCAGCCGATGCGGCGCGGGCGGCCTGTGACGGTGCCGAATTCGTGAGCGGTGTTTCTCAGGTATTCGCCGGTTTCGTCATGGAGTTCTGTAGGGAACGGGCCTTCGCCTACGCGGGTGCTGTATGCTTTGACGACGCCGAAGATGTTCTGCATCATGTGCGGTCCGATGCCTGCGCCGATGCATGCGCCGCCGGCGGTCGGATGGGAAGAGGTGACGTACGGATAGGTGCCGTTGTCGCAGTCGAGCATAGATGCCTGAGCGCCTTCGAAGAGGACGTTCTTGCCTTCTTTGACGAGCTGCTGGACGGTGTAGTTGGTGTCTTTGACGTACGGACGGAGTTTTTCTGCGTATCCGAGGTAGTCATTGAGCATGGTTTCGTAGTCGAAGCCTTCCATGCCGTAGAGTTTTTCGAGGAGCAGGTTTTTCTGTTCTACGTTGTATTTCAGTTTTTCAGCAAAAGTTTCCTTGTCCATGAGGTCGCAGATGCGGATGCCGATACGGTTGATCTTGTCTGCGTAGCACGGTCCGATGCCGTTCTTTGTTGTGCCGATCTTGCGGCTGCCCTTGCGGGATTCTTCGGCTTCATCGAGACGGATGTGGTATGGGAATACGACCTGTGCTCTCGTGGAGATCTGAAGGTGTTTTGCGTCGATGCCCTGTTTTTCAAGGTTTTCCATTTCTTCGAGAAGACTCTTTGGATCGACGACGACGCCTGTGCCGACGATGCAGATCGTTCCCGGGTACATGATGCCGCTTGGCATCAGGCGCAGCGGATATGCTTTGCCTCCCGTTACGACTGTATGGCCTGCGTTGTTTCCTCCCTGAGAACGTACTACGACGTCTGCCTTCGCGGCGAGATAATCAACGATCTTGCCTTTGCCTTCATCGCCCCACTGGGCGCCGATTACCATTGCTGTTGCCATGTGTCCTTCTTCCTTCCTGTTGAGGAATGCCCGCGGTTTCCTTGCATGCGAAACTGCGGAGTCAAAAAATATTAGTCTTTCAAGACTCCATACAAAATTATTATAGCATAAACCCGCCCGATGGGCGTGATTTCCTTCGAATCAAAAACGGCCGTTTGTCCAATAAAGACATGAAAGGAGCTGCGACAAAACGATTGCGGATTTTGTCGCAGCTCCCCTTTTTTCGGGGATTTCCGGTCAGTCTTAGTTGTCCTGGAGGGCGCGTTTCAGGATCTTTCCTGTCGCGTTCTTCGGGAGGGCATCCATTGGGATGAAGCGGCGCGGGATCTTGTAGCTGGCGATGTTCTTGGACATGTGCCTTCTGATCTTCATTTCATCGAACTCATAGCCGTCCTTCATGACGACGTATGCCCACACGGCCTGGCCGCGGAGCGGGTCCGGATGACCGACGACGGCGCATTCGCCGACGCCTTCCACTTCGTAGATGCAGTCTTCGACTTCACCGGGGTAAATGTTTTCCCCGTTCATTATGATCAAATCTTTGATACGATCGACGATATAGATGTACTGTTCGTCATCCATGTACGCCAGATCGCCCGTATGGAGCCATCCGTTCTCGGTGAGGACTTTCCTGGTCTCCTCGGGCTTTTCCCAGTAGCCTTTCATGACGTTGCTGCCGCGGACCATGAGCTCGCCCACGGTGCCCAGCACGTACGGGCCGCCGGATTCTGTCCTGACATAGGCTTCGACGCCCGGAAGGACGGGGCCGCTTGTCAGGTACTTAGGTTTTCCGGCCGGCATCATGCAGACGACCGGAGATGCTTCGGTCAGACCGTAGCCTTCCTGAACCGGATGGTGGTAGCGGTTGTGGAATGCCTGGGATACAGGCTGCGGAATCGATGCGCCTCCGGAAATGAAGGTATGCACGGATTTCATGACTTCCGGCTCGCCGCGGCGGGCCAGGAGGTTGTACATCGGCGGTACCATGATGGCAATCGTCACGGAATGTTCCACGATCGTGTTCGTGATTTCAGACGGGCTCTTCGAGCGCAGGATGACGATGGTCGCATGCGCGTAGAGGCCGGCATTGACGACGGTCGTGAGGCCATAAGCGTGGAACATCGGCAGGACGCAGAGGACCTTGTCTTCCGGTACGAAAGTGATGCGCTGCAGGTACTGCTCCACATTCGACACGAGGTTCCTGTGCGTCAGCATAGCACCCTTCGGGCTTCCTGTCGTGCCGGACGTATAAACCAGCGCGCAGACGTCATCTTCGGTAACATCTTCCGGGAAATCCGGGGCAGCCGGTGCGATTTCCTTCTTCGTCTTGTAGTCCAGGTCATGGATGCCGATGGACGGGCAGGAAACTTCCAGCACAGTGTCCGTGATGAGCAGCATGGAACCGGAATCGCGGAGGATGTAATCCACTTCGCGGTCGACGAGCGAATTGTTGATCGGGATGATAATAGCGCCAAGGCTGACCACTGCCATGAATACGTAGACGAATTCTGCGCGGTTGGCGGTATAGAGGCCTACACGTTCCCCTTGGCGGACTCCCATTTCATACAGCGTATTTCTGTAGCGGGCGACTGTTTTTTCCAGCTCGCCATAGGTGACGACGGCATCGCCTTCGAACACCAGATGCGCCGGATCGGCACCCTTTATAATCTCATGTAAAAACATCATTCACCTCTCGGGGAAAAATAGAATAACGTTGTTATTTTAACAAAAAACACGTTTTGTTTCAAATTTCATGCGGAACCCGTCACTTTGTATCTCTATTTTCTATCATCCTATGAAATTTCTTATTCAATTCTTATGATATAATTAGAAAGTATCATAAAATTTTTATAAAGGAGGCACTTTCCATGATGAGAAGTACCGAAATGTCCATGGATGACCAGATCCGCAGCATCCATCAT
This sequence comes from Dialister sp. CAG:357, assembly GCF_000435155.1. Taxonomy (NCBI): domain Bacteria; kingdom Bacillati; phylum Bacillota; class Negativicutes; order Veillonellales; family Veillonellaceae; genus Dialister; species Dialister sp. CAG:357. Next base: position 3,676 of record NZ_FR896406.1, read on the forward strand.
AAATACCAGATTCCTGAAGACGAAGCGAAGGAAATCCTTTCCAGAGGCTTCCGCTTCAACGACGTCGACAAAGCCGCCCTCCTCTCCTGCCTCTCAGGCAAGACAGCCGGCGAAATCCTCGACATGAGAAAAGACGACCCATGGGGCCGCATCGAAAAGAAACTCGGCCTGACCCCGGAGATCTACAGCAAACGCTACATCGCCCACAGAGCCGACCGTCTCCACCGTTTCTACGACATGGATGCCAAGAGAGCAGAGACACTCCTTTCCGAAGGCTACCCGAACCACTGGCTCCGCCTCGCCTACCTCATCGAACAGCACACAGGCAGCCTGATGGAAAACATCGTCAAAGCACGCAGCAAGTCCATGAAATGGGCTCCCTACGTCCAGCAGGAATTCGGCATCAGCGAAGAGACCTTCAAGTCCTGGATCGCTGAAACAAGAAATCCGTCACTGAAGAAGAGTTAATATAAGGAAAGAAAAAGCGAAAAAGGAGCTGTGGCAAAATGTGCAATCATTTTGCTACAGCTCCTTTTTTATTTCCTTATTTTTTCTTTTTAAATATCACTAATCAAGTCATTTCCCGGTACGAGCGGGGTGTCACCGGGGTGCCAGGCTGCGGGGCACATCATGTCGCCGTGTTCGTAGACGAACTGGCAGGCTTCTACTTTTCTGAGGAGTTCTTCGGCATCTCTTCCTACGTTGGAGGAGATGATTTCGTAGCCTACGACCTGGCACTTGGGATCGATGATGAAGGTAGCTCTCTGGGATTCTTCTCCGTTCTTGGCGAGGACGTCAAAGGCGCGGGTGAGGACCTGGCCGGGGTCGCCGATCATGGGGAATTCTACTTTTCCGATGGCCTGGGAGTGGTCGTGCCATGCTTTGTTGACGTAGACGGAGTCGCAGGAGATGGAGTAGATTTCACAGCTGATCTTCTTGAATGCTTCGTAGTGGTTCTGGAGGTCCTGGAGTTCGGTCGGGCAGACGAAGGTGAAGTCAGCCGGATAGAAGAAGAATACGCTCCATTCCCTTTCAGGTCTTCTTTGGTAACGGGGCGGAATTCGTAGTCCTGGTAGGCTCTGACGGTGAAGTCCTGTGCTTCTGAATCGATCATTGACATAGTTTTTCTCCTCTTTGTTATTGTTATTATTATTTTTCGCAGTCTTTGAGATCATCACAGCAGTCCATGGTTTTCAGTTTCTGGACGAATTCGCTGTAGGGAATGGGTTTGCTGAAGTAGTAGCCCTGGATCCTTTCGCAGCCAGCCTGCTGGAGGAAGCTGAGCTGCTCGGCGGTTTCCACGCCTTCGGTCAGGGTGTGTACGTCGAGGGACTGGGCGAGCATGATCATGGGTCTGATGATTTTCTTGGATTTGTCGCTGAAGTTCCTCATGAAGCCCATGTCGATCTTGATTTCGTCGAAGTCGAAGTCACGCAGGGTAGCGAGAGAGGAATAGGCGCTGCCGAAGTCGTCCATCAGGACTTCATAGCCGGCTTTGCGGAAGAGTGTCATCTGTTCTTTGATCTTGGCCGGATCGGACATCAGGGTGGACTCGGTGATTTCCACGCGGAACATTTTCGGCTCGAGGTTGTATTCCTTAACGGCTTTCTGTAGTTCTTCGTACGGATTGCAGGTCTCGAAGTCGGTTCTGGAGAAGTTGAAGGAAACGGGCACGATTGGTGTGCCTTCTTCGATGCATTTCCTGAAGTCTCTGGCAATCTGACGGATGATGTAAATGTCGAGCTTGTAGGTGAGGTTCGCTGCTTCGAGGACGGGGATGAATTTGCCCGGCATCATGAAGCCTGCTTTCGGCGAATTCCATCTGGCAAGGCCCTCGGCGCCGCAGAGTTTCCCTGTCCGGGCATCGACCTGTGGCTGGTAGTAGACTTCTATTTCATGGTTCTTGAGCGCATCCCCGATATTCAGGAAGACGAAGCTTCTCGTCCTTTCCTTCTCAAGGAGGTTCTTGTCGAAGATGTTGTAGAAGGACATGTACGAATGGCGGTCCACGTCACAGGCCATCTTCGCGCGGTCGCAGGCTTCCGAGGCGCTGACGGCATCATCCATGTCATAAATATAGACGCCGGAACGGACGGGGACGGTGCGGCCATGATTGGCTTTTGAGAGGCGTTCGAAGACTTCATCGAGGCGCTCCCTGATCCCGCCGGCGCAGGTGAGGACATAAAAATGGTCTTCGCCGAAGCGGGAGACGCTGTTCTTTCCGAAAATATCTTTCAGGATAATGGAGAACTCGACGAGGAGCTTGTTCCCTTCCTGTATGCCGTAGCGGGTATTGTAGACTTTGAAGCCGAAGAAATCGAAAGCGACCATGGCAGGAATCTTCCCGCTCCTGAAGATTTCATTCTTCGGCGAATTGGCGTAGTCAAGGAAATTCAGCATGCTGGGAAGACCTGTCAGACGGTCATGCGTGGATCTTGCCGCTGCGATGAATACGTAGACAAGTCCGCCTTCCACGTAATCATTGACGAAATTGGCGTAATTCTGCACGTACTTGAAGACGCCCTTCTTCGTGTGGATCCTGTAATTCGTCACGCCGGACGTCCTTCCTGATTCCCTGGCGCGGCGGACGTAATCATGGACGATCATCCGGTCTCTTGCATAGACCATCCCGATGAATGTCCCTCCCGTCAGCTCGACGAATTCATCCCATGTATCGCAGTCGAAAATATCCAGAAGCTTCTGATTGGCATAAATAATCTTCTTGGTCTCATCCCCGCGGTACACAAAAAAGCCTCCAGGCATCCCGTCCATTAGACCGGCCATGAAAGGCTTCTCAAAATCGACCTTAGTCAAATCTATCTCATTCATCATTTTTCACCCCATAAAAAAGTGTTTCTTAACTAGGGGCTTTCCCGGGAATTAAGAATATCCACCTTCGCGCATATGCGCCTTATTAGCCTTAATATAGCACAAAACATTCTCAATTTCACTAGAATGCATTATTTATTTTTTAGTTATATTTCATTTGCTATTTCCGCATATTCGAAAGAATACAAAACACCGAAATTAACCATAAACTCGAACTATATTCCAAATATGACAAACGTTTCTATTTTTCGCTTTATCTCGTTATCTTTTTGTTATCAGTGTCATACAGAAGAGTGAAATATGATTGATTTTGAGAATGAAGAGTGATGCAAAAAGGCTGTGGCGAGATGATTGCTCATTTCGTCACAGCCTTTTCTTATTTCTTATTTCCTATTTCTATTTCTTCAAAAATGGATCGTCGGAGATCTTGTGTTTACCTTCCATGGTTCTTGCGTTGTCCATGTTGAGGCTGTACTTCGGCGAGGAGAAGTCATATTCAGGGTTGTAGTAGTTCGTCTTTGCATCCCAGATGCCGGTGACGGTGTCAAAGGCGAGGTCGTTGGTGAAGACCTGGTGTTCATGGGACTTCAGGGCTGGCATGAGGCCCGGGTGGGCTGCCTGGTAGGATGGCGAGAGGTAGACGAAGAACGGGATGTGGACCATGTCGTAGTAGAACGGGGACGCTGTGTGGTAGTGTTCCATGTTCTCGCCGTGGTCGGAGAAGTAGACCATAGTCTGGAGGTTCAGGTTCTTCTTCGCGTATTCGAAGATGTCGCGGATGACTTCGTCGTCATAGGCAATGGTCAGGTCATAGTCATGGTACGGGTCGCTGGACGGGATGCCGAGTTCGTCTCTCTTGTCGATCGGAACGCGGGCGAGGTAGGTGTAGTGGCTGCCGTCGATGTTGATGAAGATGACGCGTTTCTTGGCCGGCGGGAGTTTCTTCAGGACTTCCAAGGTGTAGCCGTCGTAGTTCTTTTCCCAGTAGGAGCCGTCGGAGCGTTCGGCGATCATGGTGACGCCGGCGCTGGAGAGGGAGCTTCTGTTGTGGAAGGAAATCCAGTCCGTGCGGTAGCCGGCTGCTTTGGCTACGTCGACCATGCTTACGACGTCAGCGAAGGATTTGTCATTGTACTGGTTGGCCGATGTCATGGCATAGGAAAGGGACATCAGCGTATTCGGGAAGTTCGAGTATGCCATGTAGCCCAGTGCGAAGTCCGATGTATTGGCGACGAAAGAGAGCCATGGCGTCGTGTTTTCCGGATAGGACGGGTTGAATACTTTCATGTGGTCGCGGTTCGCGCTTTCGCCGATGATGACGATGTGCGTACCTTCTGTGATGCCTGCGCCGGGATCGACGAAGGTCATCTTCTTCACGTTCTTATCCAGGTTGTCCGTGAGTTTCTGGAGGAGCTGGAATTCGCTTCCCTTGCTGTCCATCGTACGGACGATAGTGATCGGGAAGACGTGGATGATCTGACGGTAGAAGCCGCCGAAGAAAAGGACGAAGAGGACGCCAAGTCCGATGAGGTATCCTTTGGACGTGCCGCGGAGCGGAGATTTCATGCCGCGCGCTGCCTTTACCATCGAATGGACAAAGGTGAAGGAAACGGCAAGAACAAGGAGGAAGGCAAAGACGGCGCCGATGATTCTGACAGGCGATCCCATCGTGGCCAGGAAATCATGGATTTCCTTCATATGGGTGGAACGGACGGCCATCATGGCGAACATGTCCATTTCCCCGCCAAAGAGGATGTAGTAGCCGATATAGATGAAGGGGCAGATTGTCATGAAGAAGGCGAAAAGGCCCGCAATGAGTTCCCAGAGGAAACGGAGCTTCGGCAGGCGCTGATTGATTTTCTCCGTAATTGTCAGGTAGACGTAAGGAAGCCCGAAAGCAACGCCGCCCAGGACATAGTAATCGCCGAGGTGCTTCTTTTCAGGAAGCGACGCGAAACCGTACGCCCAGGTGAAGGTCGCCATCCAGAGGATCGGCAGCACCGCCGCCCATGGGAAGAATTTCTTCAGGAACGCTTTGTCAAAGACAGAGAAAAGGCCCAGGGAAACAATGAGGAAAACCAGAACCCCCACGCCCAGACGCGGCTGGACATAGCTTCGAAGGTCCGGGAAATCCCCGCCCAGATGAAGGATCAGCGCAATCAAGAGCGACAGTCCCGCCGTCCAGGCTAATGACGGAAGAATGACTTTTTTCATACAATACCTCGCAATATATTTCGTGAATTCAAGAAATGTTCCTGTTTTCGTAAAACTTCCTTATTATATCATGAAAAATAAAACTCACGTAATAATCATGCGAAAGATACATAAGCTAAGAAATAATGAATAAAACATTGGAAAAAGATGGGAGGATGGTGATAAAAATGGACAAACGAGCTGAGGCTCGAGAAAATAAGCAATAAACCCCTTTCGTTGCCTCCGGCGCCACTTTCCCCTAACGGGGACAGCTAAACCTCGCTTCGATCATGGTGATCAACCCTATCAGCACTTCGGACATTGTCCCAGTTTTAATCCTACACAAATGAAAATCAGGTATTCCCGGGAAATGAAATACCTGATTTTCATTTGCTGCTTTATCTCCTTGGAGTGGATAAGGGAGAACTGGTTAATAGATGCGGCGGATTGCCGCGGGGCTGAATGCTCTTGGCAGACCCATTGTATAGATAACGTGTCTTTGTTTGCTGCCCCAGCCGGAGTTTAGGAGGCCGCTGGAGACTTTCATCATATCCTCCGTCCCCTCTGTTCCTATTATAAAGGGAATCATTGGCATTTCCGTTTCCCCGGCTTGAAATGGCGGTTTTGGGGCAAGAAAAGTCGTGAAGTGAAAGGCCCAGCAAAGAGCTGAAGCAGGCTTACGTTTTAATTCGGGAAATATTCCCACGCAAAAATGGAGTCCTCGATGGGCTCCATTTTTACATTTATCTTTTATTTCCTTTTCCTTATATATACTCAGTCGTCTCTGTCTACTTTGTATTTTCTTTCGTATTCTTTGTAGGTGTCGAGGCCGATCATGCTGTTGAACTGGGAGAATTCGATCATGCGGTCCAGGCTCTTTTCTGTGGTGCCGTCCTGGGCGAGGTTTCCAAAGAGGTCGTAGAGGGCTTTGGAGATGGTGTAGACGGCGCTGCAGGCCCAGAATACGAGGGAGAAGCCCATCTGCTCAAGTTCTTTGGCCGGGATGAGGGGTGTCTTGCCGCCTTCGATCATGTTGGCTACGAGGTAGGCGCCGCTGCCGGAGAGTTCTTTGGCGAATTTTTCGAGTTCTTCTCTGGTGCCGATGCCGTCGGCAAAGCAGATTTCTGCGCCTGCGTCGATGTAACGTTTTGTTCTTTCGATGGCGTCGTCGATGCCGTAGACGGCGCGGCTGTCGGTGCGGGACATGATCATGGTTTCTTTATCGAGGCGTGCGTCGACGGCGGCGCGGATTTTCTGTGCGTGTTCTTCGGCGGAGATAACCTGCTTGCCGTCCATGTGGCCGCAGCGTTTCGGCCATGCCTGGTCTTCGAAGAAGATGCAGGCAGCGCCGGCCTGTTCAAACATCTGCTCTGTGCGGATGACGTTCAGTGCATTGCCGTAGCCGGTGTCGCCGTCGGCAACGACGGGAAGGTCGGTGGCGTTGCAGATGCCGGTCAGCTGTTCAGCCATTTCCGTGCAGGAAAGGAAGCCGACATCCGGCTGTCCCAGGCGGGATGCGGAAACGGAGTAGCCGCCCATGGTGAGGGCTTTGATGCCTGCATAGGCTGCGATCTTGGCGGACAGTGCGTCGCCGATGCCCGGTGCAACGATGATTTCTCCGGATTTAAGCATGTTTCTGAATGCGATTCTTTTTTCTGTAGCTGTTTTCATAGTAAGATCCTCCTCAGGGAAAAAACAAAACGGTTAATGGACTTGGACTATCAAATCATATGTCCCCGAGGGGACTCGGTTCCTTCTGCCTGTCATGCCCTGCCTCCTAATAAAAAACTCCCGCGCAGAAAAAATCCTGCACGGGAGGCGCATGTGCGCGGTACCACTCTCACTTATTTCTCACCTGCTAAAGCGGATGCCTAACAAAAAAGCCCCTGTCCCATCGGACAAGGGCGCTTATGCGCGGTACCACCCTGCTTTGTAGCTTGGTTATCCTTAACGCGGATCGACGCTTCGCCTACTTCATTCGGCTCTGAGCTCACGGGCGACACGCTTCCTCTTCCATACCGGTTCCCACCTGCCCGGCTCTCTGTGATTTCGGAAAGAAACTTATTCCCAGTCATCGCTTATATTGGCGTTATTATAGACCGGTGCGGCCGTCCTTGTCAAGGAAATCTATGTGCATTTCCCGATCGCGGGATTTATTTCAGGCACCGGAGTACTTCGGCAAAGGAAATCCCTGCGACGTTACCGTCCGGATTCACTAATTCAAAGTCGAAGACGTCCATGTACGGGGAGAAATTCAGACGCCGTCCGCTTTCGAGGGCAAGGCTGAGTTTTGTGATGCACGGCTTCTGGTCCTTGAATATGTCGAAGTCATTGTCGTCCTCATCTTTCCCTTCCCTGTCCATGACCCAGTATCCTGTGATCGTATCGCCTTTGACGCTGCCAAAAAGTTTGCGGACGTCAAAGCTTGCATATCTGTCGTGGTTTTTCGCATAGACGGAACGGTCAGCGGAATCAACGGTGATATAGAGATCTTCGTCCTCGAAATAGACTTCGAGTGTCCCCTTGTCCGTCACGACGAATATTCTTTCATAGAGCTCATAAGAACCGAGGCCCATGATGCAGTCGGGATTATTCAGGTACGACCTGATGAGCGCCTCATGCGCTTCGTCTCCATCGGAATAGAGCTCTTCCGCTTCCCACGTAAGGGGCTTGCCGAACCGGTGCAGGTAATCATCAGGGGCGGCAATCGCTTCGATTTTAGCGCCGACGAGGTCGGCTGCTTTCATGAATCCGCGAAGGTCTCTTCCCCTGCGGATCCAGAGCGCTTCCCATTCGCCAAAGGTGAAATTATCTTCTATTAAAATTCCCTGCCGATCAGCAAAATCAGAAATCGCTTTCTTCATAAGGACTCCTTTATGGTAATGGGGATTTGGGGATAAATGAACCCTAACCGCCACTACGTGGCCCTCCTTCCCCGTCTGGGAAGGCAAGTGTTAGCGGCGCTTGGGGATTTCCTTTATATCCCCTTCATGGCTTCTTTCATTTTGTTCGGGAGGGCCTGGCCGAAGAGTCTTTCCATGGCGCTTCGGGTGACGAGCCATACGCGGCCGGATTTTTTTCTTTCTTCTTCGTGCATTCTGGCGTTCATGTGGCCGGCGCCGCCTGCGGCGCTTCTGACGACTCCGCTGTCTCTGCTCCAGATGTCGGCGCCTTCTACGGTGGAGAAGACGAGAAGGAGCGGGTTCACGGCGTAGGTTTTGCCTTCTTTATCTGCATAGGCGCGTTCTGCTGCGGATTTCTGGAGGAGCCAGACGTTGCCGGAGTGTCTGGTTTCGCCTTGTTTCAGGGGGCTTTCAAGGCCTGCGCTTTCGCAGTCTTTTTCTATGTTCTTGGCAGGGATTCCGTAGAGTTTCCCTGCTTCCTGGGCTGTCATGACTTCTTCCAAAGGGTCGAAGGAGAGTGTAAATGGCGTGCCTTCTTCGTTCATGTATTCGCTCTGGAACGCAAAGTATCCTTCTTTCATGGCAGCAAGGGCTGCGCCTGCGGGGAGGCGGCGGCCGTTTTTGTATTCGCAAAGGGCCGCCCTGCTCTTGGCTTCGTTGTCCAGGATGGAGACGAATTTCTCCTCGCCGTCTTCCAGTGTTTCACCTTTCATTTCGAAGGTGTCGCTGGTGAAGACGACGACGGGGCCGGAGACGAGAATGGTGCCTTCTTTTGGTCTTTCGCCTTTGAGGTAGGCTTCATAGCAGGATTCAGCCGCTTCCTGCGAGAGGTTTCTTACTCGGATGTCTGCCATGATGCCTCCTTACCTGGTGCCTTGCAGGATGTGTTCCCTGGCAAAGGTGACGGCTTCATTCATGATGCCCTGTCTGGCGTCACGGACTTCTGCGGCTTCGCCTCTGGCGTCGTGCTGGAGGATTTTTCCGTTTTCATCGTAGAGTGTAAGGGACAGGATCTTCGCCTGATTGTTTGCCATGTTTGCCTTGACCTGGCTGATTTGGGAGGCGATGCCTTTTTCTGCCGGGACGTAGTCGTTTTTCAGCCAGAATACGGCGTAGTCTCCGTCATAGGAAATGTGGTTCTTGTCGATGGAGACGCGGCTGCCGGCGTTCGCACCCATGCCGGTGCGATAGATAGTGACCCATTCAGCGTTGGCGAGCTGCGGGATCGGGTAAGCGACGTACTGCATGTAGAGACTGGAGATGAGGGATCCTTCCTTGAGCGGGAGGAAGTGGCCGGCGAGTTTGTCTGCCGGGACTTCGTCGATGACTTTCCCATTTCCATCAAGGCGTTTCAGAGAAAGGAACTGGTATGTCATGTCTTTCTTATTGAACTGGATCGTCATTTCGGTGCCGTCTGTCGGCCTTACGGTGAGGACGGGCGTATTTCCTTGTACCTTGCAGGAGTCAGTGTCGATCATGCGGCCCTGGTAGCCTGCGACTTCGACCCAGTTTTCAGCAAAGGCGGCGGGTGCGGAGAGGAGGAGCGCAGAGGCGAGCACTGCAGCGGTCAGTAATTTCTTCATATGTTTTCCTTTCTATACCTTATATAAGGGATGGAAAAGACGCCTTCCATCAGAAAAGCGTCTGTCTTATTATCCATGTCTTGTCGTGACCATCTTAAGCTGTCCGGTGCGGAGGGCATGGTTCACGTATTCATATACTTTGTACATCGGTGTGTCCGGCTCGATATTGCCGCGGTCTCTGGAGCCTGCGCCATGGGAGCGGACTTTGCCGTCGTAATCATATTCTGTCATGGAGAGTGTCTGCACTTTCTTGTTCGGCACGTCCATCTTCACCTGGTACACGGCAGCGGAGAAGTTCTGGTCCTTCCACGGGTAGGTGATACGCATCCAGAATGTCGCATAGCCGTCGCGGTAGTTCATCGTGTTCTTTTCGATCTGGTATTCGCTTCCATGGAAACGGACGCCCTGTTCTTTATAGAGCGTGACCCAGTCCGGGTTGGTGAAGCGCGGAAGCGGATTTTCGACGTAGTGGGTGTAGATGGTCTTTCCCAGTGTGTTCGGAAGGATCTTGGACCAGTTTTCCGGATTGTCCGGATAGACTTTCGTTTCCATCTTCCCGTCTTTGGAAGGCATCTGGAGTGTCGCGATGCGGTAGGTATTGTCCTCGCGGTTGAAGGCCATCGAGGAAATGACGTTCTTTCCGCCGGCTGGCAGCTCGAGTGTCATCTGCGCCAGGATTCCGCCGTCCACGTAGGAATCTGTATCGACTTTGACGCCGCTCGTGCCCGGGAGCGCTACCCAGTTTTCTGCGAGAGCGCTGGCGGATGCGCCTGCCATCATGGCGCACGCGAGTATGGCGGTAAATAATTTCTTCATAAATCCCTCCTGATTTACTTGCCCCGGAGCGCTTTGATCGCCCTGAGGTCCTGTACTGTCAGAAACGGCTCGTAAGGTTTCCCCATGTAAAGTGAGGCGGTGTCCACCATCGCCGTGATATACGGCGCGGGGACATGCATCATGTCCGCCAGATCGAGGAGGCTTCCCAGTCCGCAGGGAAGGTCTTCGGAAAGGCTTCTGTCGGATAAGGAAACGGGGCCTTTGAGCCCGTCGTAGAGTGCATTATTCTTAAACGCCTCGTAAAGGGTCGCTTTCTTCTCAGATCGTTGGGAATTCACGGTCTCAAGGAGGCTGTAAAGTTCAAGCCCCAGAGCCTTTCCCACGGCGAGGCGTTCCTTGTCGCAGTGCTCCATGTAGTCGGCTGCGCGGCTGGTGAACGATGGTCCGAAGAGTTCGAAGTCTTCCCCGTTCTCGATGCGCGAGATATTGAAGAAGGCACTGGCCGCATTCACGATCGGCATCGCCTGCGAAAGGGATGTGGAGACCGGTGAGGAAATACGGGAAACGCGCGGTGCAATCGTATGGAGAAGCTCGCCCGGATCCTTGCTCGTCCCCAGCGCCGAGTACCCGATTTCCGTACGGATGCCCTTCATTTCCAGTGTCAGGAAATCTTCCGAAAGGCTGGCAACGAAAGGAGACCCGGCTGTCTCTGCGATGGTCAGGTACTTCGCATCTTCTTTCAGCAGGCGGTACGTCTTCACAGCGCCCCAGCAGCCGTTCAGGAAAAGGATGCACTGCCCCTTACGAAGACAGGGCAGAAGCTCATTGATGACGTCTTCATAGTCGCCTGCGTGGGTGCAGATGATGACGGTATCGGAATAGTTCACCGCTTCCTTCATCGTCTTGGCCATCGGCACGTAGAAGGAGCTCTCCATCACGCCCGTCACGCGGACCGGTTTCGTCGACCATGCAGCAAGTTTCTTCTCGCTTCTGACGTAGACAAGGGACGAAACGTCCTTTAATTTTAAATAAGAAGCCGCCGCAAGCGCCATCGCGCCGGCTCCGATGATTGAAACTCTCATTTTACCTCCCTGGATACGCGCCTCTTACAGCGCGCCTGTCTCCTTATTATATATTTAGCAAGCCGCGCAAGGCAACAGGAAAACGGAAAGTGCAGGAACCCCGTGGTAAAAGATTTGTAAACCCTTGATTTTCCCTTCCGTTCTATGTTATATTGATGATAATTAATCTTTTATATGAGCGATGACAAGAGAAAGTACATGGATGGAACCTCCAAAGAGAGCCCCGATGGTGGAAACGGGCGTGGGAATTCCATGGAAGTGCCTCTTCGAGCCGGCCAGCTGAACCCAAGTAAGCGGCCCGGGATCACCCGTTACAGTGGCTGAGTCTTTTTGACTTACCAAGGCTTTTGCGGCAACGCAGGGGCGAAATTGGGTGGAACACGGAAAATCCCGTCCCTTTGCGGCGGGGCTTTTTTTATTGCATCGCAAACCATACAACCAAAAAACTAAAAACTAACACATTCTAGGAAAGAAGGTCCTCATCATGTCCCGCATATTGACTGCAGAACATATTCGCAAATCTTTCGGCAATCATACAGTCCTGAAAGACATCAACCTGAACGTTGAAAAAGGTGATGTAGTATCGATCCTCGGCCCGTCCGGCACGGGGAAAACTACCTTCCTCCGCTGCCTGAACTATCTCGAACAGCCAGACTCCGGCAAACTCACGATTGACGACGTATCTGTCGATTTCTCCAAAATTTCCAAAGATGAAGTCAAACGCCTCAGAAGGAAATCCACGATGGTCTTCCAGCAGTTCAACCTTTTCAGAAATAAGAACGTCCTGGAAAATATCACCGAAGGCCTCATCTACGGCTACGGCAAGTCCGCTTCCGAAGCGAAGGACATCGCCATGGAAGAACTGAAGCGCGTCCACATGGAAGACTACGCCAAGATGTATCCGT
>NZ_FR896406.1:15980-34816 GCF_000435155.1 Dialister sp. CAG:357
TGAACTCTCCGGCGGCATGCAGCAGCGCGTCGGCATCGCTCGCGCCCTCGCTCCACGTCCTGACGTCATCCTCTTCGACGAACCGACATCAGCCCTCGATCCGGAACTCGTCGGCGAAGTCCTCGACACCATCGCTGAAGTTGCTACCCTTGGCATCACGATGATCATCGTCACCCACGAAATGCACTTCGCGCGCGAAGTCTCCTCCAAAGTCGTCTTCATGTCCGACGGCCTCGTCGTCGAAGAAGGCACTCCGGAAGACCTCTTCACCCACCCGAAGGAAGAAAAGACCCAGCAGTTCCTCCAGCGAATGCTCAAGAGAGACGAACACTGATTTTCGTTTCCCGCTCATTCGTTAGAAAGAGGTCTTCTCTATGTTAACTTTTAATTTTGATTACTTCCTCGGACTTTTCCCGAGGCTCGCGACGGCCATCCCCTACACGGCGGAAGTCATCGTCGGCTCGATCCTCCTCTGCCTTATCGTAGGGATGATCATCGCCGTCATCCGCATCGCAAGGATTCCCGTCCTTCATCAGTTCTGCGAAATCTGGCTCTCCTACAACAGAAGCATGCCATTCATCCTGGACCTCTACCTCGTCTACTTCGTCCTGCCGGTCATCGTCCGCGGACTTGGCATCAGCCCTGACGGCTGGCCTCTGACAGCGTACGTCCTCATCGCGCTGACATTCCACTATTCACCGGTTATTTCGGAAATCATCCGTCCTGCCTACCTTTCCGTAGACAAGGGGCAGAGCGAAGCCGCCGTCGTATTCGGCCTTTCGCCCTTCCACAGAGTCTTCCGCATCGTAGCGCCGCAGGCATTTCCTGTAGCCCTTCCGAACCTCGTCAGCGAAGCCATCAACATCATGAAGGATACCTCCGTCATGTACTTCATCGGCGTCATCGACCTCATGGGCCGCGCCGGCAACATCATCAACGCCAACTATGGCCAGGGAAAACTTGAAACCTACTGCGCCGTCGCCCTCATCTACTGGGTGCTCGTCATCTTCGTGGAAATGGTATTCCATGCGACACAGCGCATGACCGATAAAGGAAGGAGGACCACATAATGATAGACTTTGCTGTCATACCGACCGCCCTCCTCTTCATCGCCGAAGCCATCCCGAATACCCTCTTCATGGCATTCGTCAGCCTTTTCTTCGGCATCCTTCTGGGCTCCGTGATTGCACTCATCCGCATCCGCAGCAAGAACGTCATCGTGAACGGTTTCCTCACCGTTTTCATTTCCTTCTTCAGAGGCGTACCGAGCATCGTGCAGCTTTTCATCGTCTACTACTCGCTGCCCTACCTCCTCGCGCCCCTCTTCACGTCTATCCTGGGCCACACCGTGAAACCCTTCGACGTCAGCCCCTACTGGACCGTTTACACCACATTCATCCTTTACAACACCGTCTACCAGTCTGAAAACCTCAGAGGAGCGCTCCGCTCCGTCGACCACGGGCAGTACGAAGCAGCCGTCGCCATGGGCATGACCCCATTCCGCGCCTTCACCCGCATCGTCCTCCCCCAGGCCTTCGTCGTAGCCATGCCGGCCTTCTTCACCTACTACCTGAAGACCATCAAACTCCTCGCCCTGGTATTCACCGTCAAAGTCGTCGACATGTTCGCCAAAGCCGACATCTTCTCTGCTCTCTACAACAGAAGAACCGAACCCTACATCGCCGACACCATAGCCTACTGGGCCGTAGCCATCCTCCTCACCCTCTTCTTCAACTGGTGGGAAAAGAGACTCCGCTCCAAAGGATTTTAATAAGGAAAAGAATAAGAAAAAGGACATCTCCGGAAATGGGATGTCTTTTTTTGCGTGGGGAGTTGGGGCGGGGCGTGGCTTAGCTGTCCCCGTTAGGGGAAGGAGTATGGCAGGGATGGGGTTACATAAGGTTTCAAACAAATAAGAGTTGCGCTCTTTCTTTTATTCCTCAGGAAGCTGTCTCCTTCGGGGGGAAGTGGCCATTATACAAATGATTGCACGTGAAATCACAGAAATGATTGTAGAATTTTCATAATGGTCGAAAGGGGTTCACTGCTTATTTTCTCTAGCATAGCGAGGTCGTATGTTTTTAAAACCATACAGCCGCCTTACAGGCTAGGAAATGCAACTCATCCGTCAGCTCCGCTGCCACCTTCCCTTCCAGGGCAAGGTCAAAACCGGCCCCCTATTTCTTCAGCGCATCTTTGAAGTCGTCGACTTGTTCTTTGATTTCTTTCATGTTTTGCTGGATGCCCCTGAAGGTTTTGACGGCTTCCTGCTCTCCTACGGCGTCGGTGATGCGCATGGCTTCTCCGGTGTCGGGGTCGACGAGGCGGATTTCGCCCAGGTGGAGGCGGCCTTTGACGATGCTGAAGGCGTCGGTTTCTGCGATGCCCAGTTTCGTGTACAGTTTGACGTCATAGAAGGCAAGGGTGTGGCCCTTGTTATCGAAGCGGCCTGTGATCTTTTCGAAGGGAGCGAGCATGTAGAAGCCGCTTCCGGACTGGAAGGTGCCGAAGGAGTCGAGGTCTGCCGGGTTGCCGTCGCAGTGCATTTCACCGACGAGGTCGACGAGGCAGTAGAATTTATCACTCTTCAGCGGGTACCTGGTGTCCATGTCCCAGGCATTGATGTAGATATTGTAGGCACGGGAATCGATGTCGTAGTCGCCGCGGGCGAGGAGTCTTCCTCCGTAGACGCCTGCTTTGACATTGGAGAAGGTCAGGAGTCCGCCTTCGTAGTGGATGTCGCCGTGCACGTCATGGAAGCGCAGCGCAGGGATGCGGAGGCGTTTCATTTCCAGTGTCCCGTCTGCTATTGGCCCTGCAAAGGGTCCGTCGGCATGGGCTTTCAGAGTCAGGCGGTCGCGGATGCTTGTCCCAAGGCCCAGGGAGGAAGGATCGATGCCGTCGAATTCTGCATCGAAGTGGCATTCCTGATCGGGTTTCGAAAAGTCCACGGTGCCGTAGAGTTTTACGCCGTCGCCGACAGCCGTGCCTCCGAAGGGTCCGGTCGTCAGGGAAATGTATGTCATGCCCTTCGTGTCGAGGTCCATTTCCATATTCACGTGATTGAAAATATGATGGCGTTCCAGGTAGAAGGTCTGAATCTTTGCATTGTTCAGGACGAAATTCATTTTGAGGCGCTTGCCGTTCCTGTTGAAGTTCGCCTTGCCGTCTTCGGAATTATCTTCGATTTCCTTTGGATTGACGAAGTCGACCTGCATATTCTCATCGTAGCGGACGGAGAAGACCGGATCGTTCAGCGTGATGCCTTCCAGCGTGGTCGATTTCATTCTCCGGGTCACGATGTCCCATGGATTGACCTTCAGCGTCCCTGTCGGCACACGGAGGATCGGATTTCCCTGCGGATCATCCCAGGCAAGGTTCGTGAACGTCACGCCGCCATGGATATTCGCTGTGATTTCCTCGACCGTGATCGTCCCGCGCAGCATTTTCTGCTTCGATACGGCATAATTGAAGATTCCGGCCGCGCCGAGGCTCGCCATTTTGAAGAGGAGCAGCACGACGAGGAAGAGTGAAACGAGCACACTGAAAAGAACGGCGGCGTACATCGCCCATTTCCGTTCTTTCCGGTACTGCTTCAATTTCCTGAACATAGGCTCCCCTCCTTTGCTTCATCATAGCACAATCCGCCCCGCCCGATAAGGATTGCCTTGACGCGCCCCGCCCTGTCCGACTACAATGAGGGTACATTCCTGCCAAAGGAGGCCCGCTATGAATATCCATGACGAAACACTGAAAATGAAACTCGCATCGCCCCTTCTCTCCGCTTCATCTCTTGAAACGAGAAACAAGGCGCTCGCCCTCATCCGCGAATCTTTGAATGCGCATAAAGAAGAAATCTTCGAAGCCAATAGAAAAGACCTGGCCCTTGCCGAGGAAACAGGCGTCCCGGCTCCGGTCAAGAGACGCCTCAAATTCGACGAAGCGAAGCTTTCTGACGTCACCGAAGAACTCACAGGCCTCATGGCGCTTCCGGATCCGCTCCGCAATATCACCCTTGCCCGCGAACTCGACCAGGGCCTCACGCTCTACCGCGTCACCTGCCCGATCGGCGTCATCGGCGTCATCTTCGAAGCACGCCCCGATGCCCTCGTCCAGATTTCCTCCCTGTGCCTGAAGAGCGGCAACTGCGCCATCCTGAAAGGCGGCAAGGAAACGACGTGGACGAACCGCGTCCTTTTCTCCCTCATCCATCAGGCAGCCATCGACGCAGGCCTTCCGGAAAACTGCCTCCTCCAGGCAGAGCAGCACAATGAAATCGACGAACTTCTCGAATGCCACGACACCGTCGACCTCCTGATTCCAAGAGGCTCGAACGCATTCGTCCAGTACATCATGAACCATACGAACATCCCCGTCCTCGGCCATGCCGACGGCGTCTGCCACATCTACGTCGATAAGGAATATGACAAGGAAACTGCGATTCCCCTCATCGTCGATGCCAAGACACAGTACCCGGCAGCCTGCAACGCCGTCGAGACCGTCCTGATCCACAGGGACGTCGCCAAAGACCTCCTTCCGGACCTTGCCAAAGCACTGAAGGACGCCGGCGTGAAACTGAGGGGCACAGAAGAAGTCAACGAAATCACTCCCGTGGAGATCATCCCGGAAAGCGAATCCTTCCATCATGAATACGTCGACCTCATCATCGCCCTGAAGATCGTAGGCGGTGTCTATGAAGCCATCAATCACATCAATACCTACGGCTCCCACCACACCGACTGCATCCTCACCCAGAACGCAGAAACAGCCGAGAAATTCATGACCCTGGTCGACAGCGCCAACGTCTACCAGAACGCAAGCACCCGCTTCGCCGACGGCTTCCGCTACGGCTTCGGCGCCGAAGTAGGCATCTCCACCTCCAAAATCCACGCCAGAGGCCCCGTAGGCCTCGAAGGCCTCCTCTCCTACAAGTACAAACTCTTCGGCCACGGAGACATCGTAGGCGACTACGCCAGCGGAAAGAAACACTTCATCCATAAGGATTTATAATTAAGCGAATAAAGAAACGCCTTGAAAATGATCAGTCATTTTCAAGGCGTTTTTGTGTTGGATGGAGAGAAATTTGCTGATTTCTCTCTAGCGAGGGCAAAATACTCGGAAAAATCAAGACTCAGTACATCGCAGTTACATAGCCGTTCGCGACGATACGGAAGGTTTTGACCTGCCCCAGCGGGGAAGAATGCCTTTGACCTTGCCCTGGAAGGGAAGGTGCCCGACCTTAAATTCTGATGTCGGGCGGATGAGTTGCATTTCTTCAGCCTCTAGGCTGGTTTTATGGTTTTTTATAAAATGCATTTTCTAAAGTTGCCGGAGAAAGGGGTGCAGTATTCATTGGTTTTTATAAAAGGTTCCTCGAACGCAGCGAGATCAAGCCCCTATTTCTTCATCCAGTGGCTGGAGAAGGAGTGCTGCTGGGATTCGTTGATGCCTCTGTGGCCGTGGATTTCCATGGTGCCAAGGGCTTCTTCAAGGCGAGCGAATTCGGTCTTGGTGAGGGTGACTTCGGAGGCTTTGAGGTTTTCGAGGATTCTTTCTTTGTTCTTGGATCCCGGGATCGGGACGACGTTGGGGTATTTATAGAGCATCCATGCGAGGGAAATCTGCGCGGGCGTGGCTTTTTTCACTTTGGCGAATTCTTCGAGGAGTTCTACGATCGGGCGGTTGCCTTCGAGGTTTTCTTTGGAGCGCTGCGGGACGAATTTTCTGACGTCGTCAGTGCCGAATTTGGTTTCGGCGGTGACTTTGCCGGAGAGGAGGCCGCTGGCGAGGGGCGAGAAGGGCACGACGCCGATGTGATGCTCGATGCAGTACGGGAAGATTTCCTTTTCGCAGTCTCTTTCGACCATGGAGTACAGGTTCTGCACGGCGGTGACGGGCGTGATTTCATGGGCTTTGGAAAGGATGGAAACATCGACCTGGGAGAGGCCCCAGCCGCGGATTTTTCCTTCCCTGATCAGACGGCCCATGCTTTCTGCGATTTTCTCGATCGGAATGGCTTCGTTGAAGCGATGTAGATAGTAGAGGTCGACGTAATCGGTGCGGAGGCGTCTCATGGATGCGGTCAGGTGGCGGAGAAGGACGTTGTAGATGTCCCCTTCTGGATCGTATTCCTCTGTGGAAATATGGAGCTTCGTCGCAAGGACGATGTCCTTCCTGAATCCTTCGACAGCGCGGCCGACGATTTCTTCGTTGTGGCCCCGGTAGAACTGTTCCCTGCCGTACGTTT
The DNA here is from genome assembly GCF_000435155.1 of Dialister sp. CAG:357. Lineage (NCBI taxonomy): Bacteria > Bacillati > Bacillota > Negativicutes > Veillonellales > Veillonellaceae > Dialister > Dialister sp. CAG:357. Next base: position 22,228 of record NZ_FR896406.1, read on the forward strand.
CAGCGGTATCGAAGAAGGCACAGCCGTAGTCATGTGCTGCGCGGATGGCAGCGATGCTGTACGATGTTTCCGGCACTTTCCCATAGCCGTGGGAGAATCCCATGCACCCCATCCCTATTTCCGAGACGGTCAGATTTCCGATTTTTCTTTTCTTCATGTTTCCTCCTAAAGCTGTGCCACACAGATGACGTCTCCGTCCTCCCTATGGATGGAAAATTCAATATCATCGCCGCCGCGGACGCCGAAGTCGCCTCTGGGGTCGCGAAGAAGGCGGCCTTTGATCTTGCGGCCGTTCAGGCCTGTCGTCAGAACCCAGCAGGGTTCGGGCAGCTCGCCGTCTCTCATGAGGTAGACGAGGACGCGGTCGGGAATGTCCGCATGGCGCCATTCGTCGATGATGTCCATTTCACGGACCTTCGCGAGGTCCCGCGGGCAGGCGTACATGGCGCGGATCGTTTCCATTTTCTTTTGGAAGGCAGGAATCTTCTCTCCGGCAAAGGGGATGATCCGGCAGTCATTGACGCTTTCCTTCGTCACGGAAGCCGACGTTTCCTGCAGCGCGGAAAGGACGGAGACCATGCCGTTCTGCTCGCGCCCTCCGCCCAGAATTTCAAAACAGATTCCCTTCACCGGGTCGATGTAGCCGTAAACGATGACGCCATTCTCATCTTCGCCCGGAAAGAGCCCCCGCAGGCCCGCTTCCATCAGCGCAGAGAAGACAGCGCCATTGATCGTCATGAAACAAGTACGATAAATCATTTCCCGGAAATCCGGGTCTCTCACCTTGATTTCTATCTGTTCATCTTCGCTCATTTTCATCCCTCCCGCTCCCCTCCCGGCGAAAAGCCTGCCGGTCTCCATCGGGGACGTTTACCATGGGAAATTTTTTCTTTATTATATACCGTAAAAAGTCCGCCATAAAAGAAGATTTGGCACGAAAAGGCCTGTCTGGCCATTGAAAAAGAGCGGATTTCTCCGCCCTTCCATTCAAGAAATTTATACTCCCTCTAGGTCTCACGTTTCCTTCAGAAGAAATTCCTTCGGCCGCTCCAGTGAGGAGAAGGCAAAGGGCGAAAGCGTCGCCGCATACGCGCCCGCATTGCCGATGACGATGCCGTCCCCTTCGGCAAGGCGCGGGAGCGTGATGTCTTCTGCGATGATGTCCGCCGCCGTGCAGAGGTTGCCCGTGATCGTGACCGTCTCCGGATTTCCTTCCCTCAAAGTGGAAATGGGAAATGCCCGCGCGCCCGAGAAAAGCGGCTCGCAGAGTGCCGGATGGCCGGTCTCATCGTACTTTTCGACAAGACGCGCCAGTGCCGGGCGAAGGAAACCATGCATCGTACCCGCCGTGATGAGGAAGACTTTCCCCTCCGACACCTTCCTGTCGAGCGCCTTCGTCACATAGAAACCCGAAGGCCCGGGCGCATACCGGCCGCTCTCAAGGAACAGGCGCGCCTTCGGGAAACGGTCATGGAAGGGCCCGGCAAGCGCAGCGAAGGCTTTCTCAAGAAGCGCCAGGTCCATTTCCTCGTCCTCCGGATCCATCGGAATCCCGATCCCCGAGCCCAGGTTCACGAACGAAAGCTCCATCGCCTCCGTCCGTCCAAGACGTTCCGCCATGAGAAGGACGTTCTCATAATAGAGCGCCAGTGCTTCTTCGGAGAGCTCCTGGCTCTTCAGATGGACATGGATGCCCGCCGGGGACAAATGGGGAAAATGCCAGTCATTCAAGAGGGTAATCGCCTCTTCCTCATCGATTCCGAACTTCGACGGCTCGCCCCTGCCTCCTGCAAAACCGAAGGAAGGATGAATGCGGAGGCCGATCGAAACATGGATCCCCTTTTCCTTAGCCGCTTCTTCGATCCGCGCAATCTCGCCCGCGCTGTCAGCGACAAGCGTCGCGAGCTCCAGCGTCTCCCGGATGTCCTTTGCACGCTTTCCCGGCGCCGAGTACTGGATCTCCTCTTTCATCATCCCAAGAGAAACTGCCAGGCGCACCTCGGCTGCGCTTGCCGCATCCGCGCCGAAACCTTCTTCTTTCATCACACGTGCCACAGAAAGGAAAGGATTCGCCTTCAGAGAATACAGGATTTTCGCCGAAGGAAAAGACCTCGTAAGAGCCCTAGCGCGGGACCGGATCCCTGCTTCGTCATACAAGTAAAAACAATCCTCCGTCAAGAGAAGCTTTGCTGCCGCAGCCTTCAAACGCTCATTCATTCCTTCCATGCTCCACATCCTTCCCCGCCAGAAAGCGGATTTTTCTTGATTGTACCATGGAAAACGTTTTTCTAAAAATCAAATCACACGAAACTATAAACGCAGGCATGCCTCATATCTATCTTTTGGTGAGTTTATAAACTCATTTTGTTAGGATGGAAATCGCCAAAGGCCCAAAAGGGAAGCTATTCAGCAATATATCGGAAAATTTCACATTTTAAAAAATAAATGCGTCCCGGGCGAAGAAATTTGGCCGAACCAGACCGCGTCGAAATTGACCGGTATAAAAATAATTGATATGCGAAGCTTTTATAATAAAATCTTATGATAACGCCTGCAACAATAAAAATTCAAAAATAAACTAAGTATGATTTTTCTCGTAATAAATATGGACGGATTTCTATAGGAGGAGAGCTGAGGGATATTAGGAAAGAAGTGTGGTTAGCTGTCCCCGTCAGGGGAAAGTGGCGCCGTCAGGCGACGAAAGGGGTTCATCTCCTTCAGCCGAAGGCTGGTTTTGTGGTTTTAAAACCATACAGCCGCCTTGCAGGCTGGGAAATTCAACTCATCCGAGAAATTTTAGAAAGCAAAAATTTCCCACCTTCTCCTCCCGGAGCAAGGTCAAGACCGGCCTACGGCCCTCCTCTCCTATCCCACGCAAAAACTCCACTCATCAGAAAATGGTGAGTGGAGTTTTCCCTATTTCCTACATAATTTCCCTATCAGAAGTGGTATCTGACGGCTGCGGTCCAGGTGTTGCTCTGTACGCTGGTGCCGTGCTGGTACTGGTAGGCGACTCCGTAGGTGAAGTTTCCTTTGGCTGCCTGTACGCCAAGTCTGCCATACCAGCTGCCTGCGTCGGCGATGTCGAAGCCGAAGGCGTCGCTTGCACCGCCCAAGCTTACTTTGTCAGTGCCGTCGCGGTCGCCGAATGTCCATACGTAGCCTGCTTCTGCCATCGGGCGGATGGTCCAGATGCCGTTCTTGATGTCTGCGCTGTAGCGGAGACCGAGCGGGAACATCCAGACGTTAGCATCATCGCTGTCATGACGGACGCCGATACTGTCGGTGTAGGCATCCGTGCCAAGGTGTGCGTAGCGGAGGCCTGCGAACGGGGTCAGAGTGCCCATGCCAAGGCCGATGCCTCTTTCGGCTCTGACGCCGATGCTGTATGCATCACTGTCAGTGGAACCAGTGATGGTGCTGCCGCTGTTATGCTGCTTGAGGTCGTTGCTTCCATGGAGGTAGGAGATGTCGCCGAGGTATGTCATCGGTCCCTGTTCGACTCTGCCATAGAGAGCAAGGCCGTAGTAGTCGACGTCGTTCTTGGTGTGCGCTGCTTCGGTATTTCCAGAGAAGCTTCCATCCATGTACGTCAGGGCTGCGCCGACTGTCGCATTTCCCTTCTTGTAGAAGTCACTGCCGACGACAACGCCATTGAACTGTGCATCATAGGAAGCGCCCATATTGGCCAGACCGAGACCGCGGACATTTTCCTTGGAGTGGATGAAATGAGCCCAGAGATCCTTATCCTGATCTTCTGTGTAAAGGCCGGTCAGGTGGGATGTGAGAGAGCTGTCGAAGAGGTTGTTTGCCGCATAGAGTCCATGCTGTACGCCGGCAAGTTCAGTCAGGGCTGATGCGCTGTTAAATGCGCTTTCCTGTGCTTCTTCGGTCAAATTGTCGTCAGAAGCCGCGAGAGCAAAGGCAGATGCAGCACCGCCGCTATCTATAGCAGCATTGATGGTATTGGGTGCAATGACTTTATCGCCGTATACATCATGCGCGTCCTGGGATTCAGCGGTGACGGAGAACTGTGTTTCCCCATTTCCTTCAGCGCCAACGAATTCAAGCAGATGTCCGTACGAGAAGACATTGCTGTTTACGGCTGCCCTGGCTTCTGCAAAGAGGCCGTTTCCATCTTTGTCGTTCGTGCCGGAGAGGATGTTGTATGTGGTATTGCCCTTGGCATTTGAAATGTAAATCTTTGCGGAAGGGGAAATATCGGTAGTGCTTACATCCGTAATGGCTGCCGCCTGGCTTCCGGATACTTTATTTCCGTCAATCATCAGGAGGGAATTCTTTCCCATCTTGAATGTGCCAATCGCTGCCGCACTGTCCGCATTGGCCGAACTGTCGATGACAACCCTGCCATCGGAGAGGCTGGCGCTCGTTGCAACATAAAGGGCAGAGAGGATATCCGTGTCACTCCAGGTAAGTCCGCTGTCCGTAAATGCCTTTTCAGCAAGGGTCTTGTCGGTGGAGCCAACCGTCAGCGTAGAGTTGTTTCCTATGACGACTTTGGATCCGGAAATAGAACCTGCAGCGGCTTCTGCGCCGTCCTCTTGCGTCCCGCCTATCCAGACCGGATCGAGGTAGAGCGTACCGCCATTCAGGTTGATGCTTCTTGCGCTGAGATTAACAGATTCCTCTTCATTTCCCAGTTTCAGTATGATGCTGGAATCACCGGTGATGGCTTTGGCGACAGTAACATCACCAGTGACGACGGATGTTCCGCTTGTCGTCAGGTTCTGCTCCAGAGTCAGCGTACCGGTCTGGGATGTGAGGGCAGAGTCGGTCAAAGCGACATCACCCGTGACAGTCGTCTGTCCATTCGCTGCGATAGTACTGTTTTCCGCAGTCACATCAGCAGCGACGTTCAGTGTCTGATTTTCTGCAACAGCGCTGTTGCCAATCGTAAAGGTAGACCCTTCCGCCAGATTAACTGAAGCCGTGCCGCTGTCGGTTGTAATGACATCCGTCGTTTCACTGTCGCCCAGTGTCAGATTCTGACCGCCGGCTACGGATACCGTATCCGCACCGCCCATATCAAGGGCGGCGACATTGAATCCGCGGTCCAGCGATGTCGTGTTGTCTTCCGAGGAAGGAGCGCCAATGGAAATGTTGCTGCCTTCTGTCGTGAGCGTGTTGCTGATGCCCGTGGTATCCACGAGGTTGCCCGTCATGACGATACTGGTCGTGGAATCTTCCAGCGCATCCATGGTCTTCTGGATATTTGTAAGGTATGTATAGCTGTAATCATCCGAGAGGGAGAGCGTGCCTGCCTTGAAATTGACGGAATCCGCCGTGGTCTCGGTCAGACCGTTGTCCCCGGCTGTCGTTTCTGTGGTATCCCCATCGGTAAATACCTGGCCTGCTGTCGTAGCAAGTGTAGCCGTACCATCCAGAGTAAGCTTGCCGCCGCCCGTGATAGAATCGGAGAGTTTTTCTGCCGTCAGCTTGCCGCTCGTCAGAGTCAGAGTACTGGTGTTGTCCACATTGGCCGTCGTCAGAGCGAGATCATTGCCGCCTAAGGAAACGGTCGATCCATTCGTGGAGGAAACCGTGCCGCCGATAGCAGCATTTCCTGCCGTGACAGTCAATGCATCGGAAGAGAGATCTCCGGCAATCGTCAGAGCGCCTTCTGCATCAACAGTCGTGCCATTTTCGACAGCAAAACTGCCTGTGTTTTCTGCTCCCTCTGCGTCTGCTGAACCGATGGTGAGTTCTGCCTCAGGTGCGATATAAATCTTCTGGAAATATCCCAGTTCGCCGACGGTATTTCCTTTCGAATAGACATTGAGCGTATTTCCTGTACTTGACGTGCCATAGCCGCCATAGAGAGCCGCGGTGCCATTCAGCACGCCGCCGGTAATATTGACTGTATTGTCCGATGCTTCGCCGCTAACCGTATAACCGGCAATAATTTGTGAACTGCTGATATGGCCGCTCTCCAGATTGATGGTATTTCCTGAAGCTGCACCGCTTCCCATTGTGAGGCCGCCATAAATGTTTCCTGATGCATCGCCTGCGAGGGTGACGCTGTTGCCCGTACTGCCTGCGCCGCTCTCTCCGCCATAGATCTCTATAGCTCCTATCAGGTTTGCGCCCGAAATGGACACATGATTATCCGTTGCTTTGCCAGGTACGGATAAAGCGCCCACGATACTGGAAGGGTTCTCAGGATCGACGCCATCCGTGCTGCCAATGGTGCCGCCCGTGATGGTGACACTGTTTCCAGATGCATCTCCCGGGTAGGCAGCGGCCCCGGAAATGGAGATCACGCCGCTGGCTGTACCGATTGTGCCGCGGGAAATATTGACTTCATTTGAGGACGCCCCGGAACTATCTGAATAAGCACCTGCTATATTGATATCTCCTCCGGTACTGCCATCCTCTGCAGCATTGATGGAACCTCCGGAAATGGTGATGGTATTGTTTGTCATAGTACTGCTGCCGGATCCTGCATTTTCCATATCGCCGGCAATCATGGATACGGAGCCACCGTGGGAATCGATTGTACCATTTTCCATGCTGATATGATTATCCGATGCCGAGGCTGCAAGCTTGTTGGCATAATCCCTATGATTATATCCACCAAAAATATGTATTTTTGCGTTTTCGCCCATTCCGATCTTGCCGCCGGTAATGGATAACTGGTTGCCTTCCGTTACACCGCCGGGCTTATAACTTTCACCGGCAGCAATATTCAGGGTATAGTTAGCCTTCGTAGAGCCCAAGCTGCCGCCGGAAATTTCTAACGTGTTATTACCTGCCGTTGTCCCATAGCCGCTCACAATATGGGAATTGACTTCCAGACTACCGCCCTGAACATACAGGTGATTATCATTGGCCTGCCCGCCAGCTGTATTACGGCCAGCAAACACTAAACCCGTTATCGTACCAGATTTGATGGTAACAGTATTGCTGTTGGCACTGGCTGACGCTGACTGTGTACTGCCCCCGAATATTTGGTAAACATTCCCATCTTCCATGTCGAACAGCACTTCATTTCCCGATGCGTCGCCAGCCTTCGAGAAACCGCCATATATGCGTGGATAAGTATAATTTACCAAGGCGATAGAGCCGTCTGCCTCTTCACTGTCTGTAATTGATACTGTATTGTTCAAGGCTGCTCCGGCATCTTCCCCAGTTCCGGCCGCATTGGAATAGCCACCGTAAATAAGCTTGAGTTTATTCAGCGACGTTCCGGAAATATTGACGTGATTATCTTTGGCCATGCCTTTGGAGGTATAACCGCCATAAATCAAGGATGTATTACTGCTTCCTTCTGTAAAATTGACTGTATTTCCCGTGGCATTACCAGATGTCGTTACATGACCGCCGTAAACACTTCCCGTTGTATTTGTACCGCTCATGTTCACTGTATTACTTGCAGCATCGCCTGTACCAGTCTGTCCGCCAGTGATACTTCCATTTACTGTGCTGTCCTGGACACCGAGTGTATTTTTGCTGGCGCTGCCACTTCCGGTATAGCCGCCAGTGATTAACGATCCGCCCGTACTGCCCGTGAAAGTGACGCTGCTGCCCGAGCTTCCTGTCGTGCCATAACCGCCGTAGACTTCTGTCTTGCTTCCAAGCATGCTGTTCGTGACCGTCACTTTGCTGCCTGATGCTTCCCCGGAAGCCGAATAGCCGCCAAAGACATAGGCAGTTGATGTATCAGAACCGATTTTTGAATCATTGACTATAGATTTATTCCCCGTGGCATTTCCAGAATTTGTCCATCCGCCAATGGCATTATTGGCAAAACTGCCGCTTTCTACATCGACCGTATTTTCGCTCACGTCACCGCTGGGCGAATATCCACCATAAGCGGCGCCAGCAGCACTGTTATTCGAAAGCGTAACCTTATTGCCTGAAGATGTGCCTGCCGTCTGGATACGTCCGTTATAGACGAGTGTCGCTGTGCTGCCATCCAATGCAGCTGTATTTCCTGATACAGATCCACTTGCGGCCTGTCCTGCGCTGGCATAACCGCCCGTCTGCCCAGTAAGGGATACTGTATTGCCGGACGCATCGCCAGATCCGGTAAAGGCGCCGACAAAGACTGCATTAGGATTCAGGGCGGCTCCTGATACTTCGACCTTATTTTCTGCAGCATTACCTGAAGCGGTATAACCACCATACAGATAGGGTGCACCGCTGTCTTTGCCGATGGTGCCGCCGGTAACGTTGATATCATTGCCTGTCACGTCGCCGGAACTTTGCACAAAACCACCAAAGAGCTGCAACGCTGCTGCCGATGATGTATTCAACGTTCCCGACGAAATCGTCACTTTATTCTCCGAAGCTGCACCGGTCTTTACGATACCGCCCTCCACTTCGATGCCTTGGGCCGATGTTGAACCAATGTCAGCTCCATTAATTTCTACGCTGTTGCCGCTGGCAGTGCCGTTTTCATTGATTTGTGCGCCTTTGATCTGCAAAGTATCAGCACTGCCGGAAGCACCGATAGAACCGCCTGTCAGGCTGACACTGTTTTCTGAAGCCGTATCACTCGTACCATCTACATCTATATAAGCGCCGATCAGAATGTCATAGCCTCCCTGCGCATCCAACGTGCCGCCGGAAATAGCAACGGAGTTCTTCGAAATCGTACTGCCATGCCCCAGATCGTAAGCGCCATAGACGAAGTTAGCGCTGCCTTGCTCCTGGCCGAAAGTACCGCCGGAAATCTTCACTCTGTTACCGGAAATATTTTCATCGCTGCTCTGGGAATACGCCCCGATAATACGGTTGCCAGCTGCTACCGCGGTTTCCCCGAACGTGCCGCCGGAAATCGTTACACTGTTATTTGTATTCGCGCCACCGCTGCCGGACACGTTCGTGTTGGCACCAATGACAGACATACCTTTGGGTCCACTGCCAGAGGCAGCACCATTAATGATGCCTCCTTTAATAATGACCGCATTGTTGTCCGCACTGCCTGCATCTGCTTCACCTCCAACAACCTGTCCCATTGACCACGGCTGTATCGCTGATTGTCACCTGGTTGCCGATGACGTCTACATTTCCTTCTGTTCCTGTGAGATTCCAGTTATAGGCACCCCAGACGTACGTCGCCGATCCGCCGCTCATGGTTACCCTATTATTTTCTGTAGATCCGCCGGTGGTTCCTTTGTAACTCAATCCGGAACCTAAGGAGCTAAAATCATTAATCAAGGTTTGACCAAGGGAAGCAACACCTCCCACAGAAGCGCCGCCTGCCAGTTTGTAGACGGAACCTCCACTCATCGTGACACTGTTGTCCGAGGCCCCGCCATAGTCAGAAAAGCCGCCGACGGCTAATTCTGATACGCTGCCACCACTGAATGAAAGCGTATTCCTATTGGCATCACCGGCGCCGGAAATACCGCCAGCAATGACAGCGGCAGAGGACTGCACTGTATCCGAATTTCCCATGGATGCGCTGTTCCCGGTTACTGACCCATTAAGCGACAGTCCGCCCGCAGCCAGAGAATTGACTGTTCCGCCTGTAACGGCAATCGTATTCCCTGATACGCTGTCTGTGGAAATGCTGTCTGTCATACCTGATTCTACTGTTGTTATCGTACTTCCAGCCACCGCGCTTCCCACAGTGGTTCCTGATACGATGTTTAATGTGTTTCCATTGACCGTCCCGGTATCTTCATTCCCGGTCACCGTCCCGGAGCTGGATTCTGCAGTGACCGCGGCATAAGCCGGCGCACCACAAAAGCCCAGACTCAGGAGACTGGACATGATCAATGCCGTCATAATTTTACGGCGTTCTTGTTTCATTAATATTCCTCCCCTTTTATAAACCGCAAGCGGGGATGGCCTTCCACCACCATCCGCAAACTCGCTCTCCCAGAATCTTCTGAGTGGATCCTGCCGCAGCAGCACCCTTGCGGAACCGCGCCTCCTTTCCTTAAAGCATCCCTCTCATACGCCGGATACTTCTTCTTATTTTTTATATAAAGAATGGAATTATATAATTCCGTTATTATTTATATTTTACAACATTTTTGTGTAGTTATTTATAGTTTTGTTATAAATTCCGGAAAGATAGATTTGAGCGGAAGAAGATAAAACCAGACAACCGGACTATGTCCGGGGAGATGAACCCCTTTCAGCGCATGCGCGCCACTTTCCCCTAACGGGGACAGCTAAGCCTCGCTTTGCTCGAGAAAGCAGACACGGAAAAAGGACTCATTCACATAGAACGGGTCCTTTTTCGTAAAACGCGTTAATTCATTTAAAAGCTTCTGCTAACTGTCGCGAAGAGTGTGCCGCCTTCCTGCTTTCCGGTCCAGCCTGTGGCTTTGAGGTCTACGCCCCAGGGGTGGTCGCTGGTGACTTTGCTCTTCCAGCCGAGTTCGAGGAATTCGCTGGATCCTTTGACAGTCGGGGTGTCGGTTCTGTAGGCATCATAGAAAGCTCTTGCTTTGCTGTCAAATTCATAGTCCCAGCCGATGCCTGCGTAGAGGGAGCGGACTTTGTCGAAGTTTCTGGTCCATCTCATGCCCAGTCTTGTCCGGTAGGAGTTGATGTCGTCGAATTCGTACTTCGCTTCGCCGCGGCTGTTTCTGATGGTGGCGGTATCGCTTCCGAGGTGAGTCCAGAAGAATTTGCCGTAGAGGTCATAGGTGTCTCTGTCTTTGGCGTAGATTTTGCCTGCGCCTGCCTGGGTTGCGACGTACGGCGCGCTGCTGTCGTAGCGGAGGGCGGTGCTGTCGATGATACCGTGGAAGTCGCCTTTGAGGCGGCCGGCTCTGATAGCGCCTTCGTAGTACTTGCCGTCATCGAGGTCGCGTCTCAGGAGGACGCCTCCGCCGGTGTAGTGCTGGCGGCCGTCGCCTCTGGCTCCGTCGTCAAGGAAGCTGGCGTAGTTGCTCCTGCCGTATTCGAGGAACGGCATGACGGTGTCGATGGCTCCATCGCGGCGGATTCTCCGGATGAGGCCGACGTTGGCGGCCATGCCATTGCTGTCGATGTAAGAGCCCGTGTTGTAGTGGAGGTCGTAGCCGCCTACGATGGCATAGGGCACGAATTTCGCATCGACGTCATGGTCTTCTTTCCATGCGCCTTCTGCTGCATTGGAAACGAGATCGCCTGCGTTCTTGATGGTATTGATCCCGTTCTCACGGTCTTCCGGAATGATCTTGGTGTCCGGATGGATGGTGCCTTTTTCGTCTTTCGGGACATAGACGACGATGGTGTTGTCGTCCTGTTTTTTGACGGCTGCCTTGCGGTCGACGAAGCCGGCGTCGCTGACGATGTCTTTGCCGCTCATCATGCTGTATGATGTGCCGTCTGTCTTGATGCCGCCTGCATCATAGATGAGGTTGATGGCCTGTCCGGGCGCGAGTTTCGTCGTTTTCTCAATTCCCGCCTGGATGACTGCTTTGGAAACGTCGGCGTTTCCTGTGACGGTCACCATCGTTTCTCCTGCCGCTGTTCCTTCCGGGACGTAGAAGTTCAGGTTCTGGAAATAGCCGAGATTCTTCACGGTATTTCCTTTCGTATGAAGGTTCAGCGTGTTGCCGCTGCTTCCTTTTTCGCTGTAACCGCCGTAGAGGCTCATCATGGCGCCCAGGGTGCCGCCTGTGATGTTGACGGTGTTATTGTTCGCCTGTCCTTCTTCGGCAAAACCGCCGGCGATGGCGTTGTCATCGGCTTCACCAGTGCCTGATGATTCCGTGCCGATAATGCCGCCTGCGATGTTGACGGTATTTCCTATGGCATCTGACATGGCCGAGTGGCCGCCAAGGACGCTGTTCTTTACAGTGCCGTCATTGATGGTGACGGTGTTGCCGGAAGATTTGCCGCTTGTCTGCACTTCGCCATTTTTTTCATCAAAAGTATTCGCTGCTGCCGCTTCGCCGCCGACGACGGTGCCGATGGTGCTTGATCCATTGACAATGACCTGGTTGTTTTCAGCATCTTTCAGCTGCCCGGGCTGCGTAATCCAGCCCACCATGTAACCCGTCTCTCCGCCGACTGCTTCCATTTCCACGCTGCTGTCCGTAATGGTGACGATATTTCCCTTGGCCGAGCCGATCTGGCCCACGCCGCCGTACACACCCTTGACCTGGCTGCCCGTAATCGTTACCGAGTTGCTGCTGGCACTGGTGGATATGGGATCTGCTTCTGTACTGGTATCCGTTCCCGTGCTTTCCTCTGTAGAGACAGCCAGAACGCTCATAAGCACAGCTTCAGCAACGTTATTGCCATTCCCTGCACGGCCGCCGTAGACGATGCCAGAGGAAGCGATCGTATCCAGTGTGACCGTATTGCCATCAGCATTGCCGGACTCGGTTTCCCCGCCGGTAATATCGCTGCTCACAGAGGTCAGGTAGATTTCATCATCGTCTGTAACCTTTGTCCCCGTGATTTTCACCGTATTGTCATTGGCATCGCCGTACCCCGTATAACCGCCCGTAACAGTAGAGACGCCATACTCCTTCTCCGCAGTATTGGAAATCTCCACGGTATTGCTGCTGGCATTAAGGGCCGGTGCACTACCAGAGCTCAACACATAGCCGCCATAGACACTGGTACCGGAAGCGGACGTATTCGTTAACGTGACCGTATTATGATTGACCCC